>JBOHTT010000215.1:0-14180 GCA_050733775.1 Vulcanimicrobiaceae bacterium | reverse complement strand
CCAGTGCGCCGTATCAAGCGCTGCACAGCTCGGACGGCTATTTCACCGTCGGCGCGACGTCGGCCAAAAACTGGGCGGCGTTCTGCCGCGTGCTCGGCCTCGACGACATCACTGGCGATGCGCGCTTTGACGGCGTGACAAAGCGACTACAGCATTTTAGCGAGCTGCTGCCGATGATCGAGGAGATCACGGTTACGAAGCCGAGCAAATATTGGGTCGAAGAATTACAGAAGGCCGGCGTACCGTGCTCGTACGTGCAGACCTACGATAAAGTCTTCAGCGATCCGCAGCTCCTCGCGCGCAATTTCTTCGTCGACGCGCCGCACGCGAAGGTCGGCAAGGTGCGGCAAATCGCATCGGCGATGCACTTCTCCGAAACGCCGGTGCAGATCACACGCGCAGGTCCGCTTCTGGGCGAAGATACGGCCGACGTGCTCGGCGAGATTGGTATCGATGCAAACGAGATTACGCGCCTGAGTGAGCGCGGAGTCGTGGGGGTAGCATGCGTTCTGTCGTAACCGACGAGATTCTCACCGAGCGCCGCGGGCACGTCTTGTGGGTGACGTTCAATCGCCCCGAAGCACGCAACGCGATGAAATTCGCGATGTACGAGCGGTTGTATGAAATCTGCAACGAGGTGAACGCCGACGATGACGTGCGCGTCGTCGTGCTTACCGGCGCAGGCGACAAGGCATTCGTTGCCGGCACGGATATCTCGGAATTCGAGAACTTTAAATCGCCCGAAGACTCCATGGCGTACGAAACAAAGATGAATCGCGTCATGGATACGCTCGAGAGCGTGCGCGTGCCGATGATCGCTGCGGTTCGCGGCGCGTGCACGGGCGGCGGGATGTCGATCGCGACGGCGTGCGATTTGCGCATCGCGACTCCAGAGTCGCGCTTTGGGTATCCGGTCGCGCGGACGCTCGGCAATTGTCTGTCGATCGAGAACTACCAGCGTCTCGTGCATCAGATCGGGTACACGGCCGTGAAGCAGAACGTCTACACGTCGAAGCTGTTCGATGCGCCGCGCTTGTACCAGCTCGGCTTCCTCAGCGAGATCGTCGATGGCGAGAAGTTGTTGACGCGCTCGTCCGAGATCGCGGAGACGATCGCCGGCAACGCGCCGCTCACGATTCGCGCGACGAAGGAGGCGCTGCGCCGCATCGCGCGCGACGGCGAAGCCGCAAAGGGCCAAGATCTCGTCACGATGTGCTACATGAGCGAAGATTTCCGCGAAGGGATGAAGGCGTTCTTCGAAAAGCGCCCCGCGAACTGGAAGGGTCGCTAAGTCTTGTCATCCCGAGCGTAGGTGTGCGCTGCACACCGTAGTCGAGGGACAGCGCTAATGTTGCGGGCATGGAATGGTTGTTGACGCGCACCATCATCTATGGCGTTACCGGCCCGGATTCAAGGCTTGGCTGGACAGTGACGATCGCATGGAACCCTTGCGCCGAGATTTTCTTGGCGGCGATCTAGGTAAACTCATCCGCCAGAACGGCGTCGATCAGACCGTCATCGTGCAGGCTCACGACTCGCTCGAAGAATCCGCGTTCATGATCGAATGCGCCCACCGCGATTCGTTTATCGCAGGCGTCGTTGCGTGGGCGCCGCTTGCTGATCCACGTGCAACGGAGAGAGCTCTCGATACATACGGCCGTTCACCAAAAGTCAAAGGCTTCCGCCACCTGATCATTTGGGATCCGGATGAAGATTGGCTGGCGCGGCCCGCGGTGGTCGAGAGTCTCGCACTTGTTGCGGAGCGTGGCTACACGTGGGACAGCACGGCAACGACGTCACGCCATCTCGAGCATGTATACGCTCTATCAGAACGAGTGCCGGCGTTGATGCACGTCATCGATCACATCGGCAAACCGGCCGCGAGCCGCGGCGAGTGGGAGCCGTGGGCGTCGCTAATGCGCCGGGCTTCTGAATTGCCGAACGTCTACGTAAAATTGTCGGGGTTTCTTAATGCGGCAACACTCGCGAACGCAACGGCCGAGCAGTTTCGTCCATACGTCGATTTCGTGCTGAAACATTTCGGACCGCGGCGAGTCATGATTGCCAGCAATTGGCCGGTCTGCCTCCTCGGCGCCGATTATGCGACGACGTGGTCGCAGACCCTCGACCTCATCGGCGGACTCGACGACACAAGCCGCGCCGAAGTCCTTGGCGGTACGGCGACGCGCTTCTACGATCTTTAGATTTCGCTGTCCCTCGACTACGTTTATCCTGAGCGTAGCGCGATAGCGCGAAGACGAAGGGCTCGGGATGACATCACAGCCCCTTCACGACTCCCGTGAGCGAATCGATCGATTTTTTGGCGTCGCCGAAGAGCATCACGGTCTTCGGGTTCTCGTACAGCGGATTGTCGATGCCGGCGAAGCCCGGGTTCATGCTGCGCTTGAGCACGACGACGTTCTGCGCCTTGTCGACGTCGAGAATCGGCATGCCGTAGATCGGCGACGACTGCACGTTACGCGCGGCCGGATTCGTGACGTCGTTTGCGCCGATGATCAATGCGACGTCGGCGCGCGGAAACTCCGGATTGATGTCGTCCATGTCGTACAGCGACGTGTACGGCACGTTTGCTTCCGCCAGCAGCACGTTCATATGCCCCGGCATGCGACCCGCGACCGGATGGATCGCATACTTGACCTCGACGCCGTGTTTCTCGAGTTGGTCAGCCAGCTCGCGGACGCTGTGTTGCGCTTGCGCGACGGCCATGCCGTATCCCGGCACGATGATGACTTCCTTGGCATACGCGAGCATGGTTCCGATGTCGTCGGCCGTTCCCGCACGCACGCTTCCACCGCCGGCAGCAGCAACTTCGCCGCCTTCGACTTTTTTGACCGCACCGAACGCGCCGAAGAGCACATTGGTGATCGAGCGGTTCATCGCTTTGCCCATCAGCAACGTGAGAATCGTACCGGATGCGCCGACGAGCGCGCCGCTCACGATGAGCACGTTGTTGGAAAGCACGAACCCCGTCATCGCCGCAGCAAGTCCGGTGAAGGCGTTCAGCAGCGAGATCACGACCGGCATGTCCGCGCCGCCGATCGGCAGCACGAAAAGCACGCCGAGCAGCAGCGCCGCCGCAAACAGCACGTAGAACGCAAGATCCGGCTGATAGCTCGCGCACACCGCAACCGCAGAAGCCACGACGATCAGCGCGATCAGCGCATTGATGACTTGCTGGCCGGGATACTGAATCGGCCGTCCGGTCATCACTTCTTGCAGCTTGAGGAATGCAATCACGCTTCCGGCAAAGCTGATGGCGCCGATTCCGCACGAGAGCACGATCGGTACGCCGTCACCGACGGGAACGTAGCCGTTCGAATCGCGCAGCAAGCGCAAGACGTCGCCGAGTGCGACGACCGCCGCCGCACCGCCGCCACAACCGTTGAAGATGGCAACCATCTGCGGCATCGCCGTCATCTTGACGACGCGCGCCGAGTAGATGCCGATCCCGGCGCCGATGACGAGGCCGATGCCGACTTGCCACCATCCGACGATGCCTTGCGTCAGCGTCGCGACGATCGCGATCGTCATTCCGGCCATCGAGATCCGATTGCCGAGGCGCGCAGTCTTGGGCGAGCTCAGATAGCGAAGACCTAAGATGAAGCAGATCCACGTCGCCAGATACGCGATGTCGATCGGATTGACAACGCCGGTTTCGGTCATCCGCGCTTCCCGTCGGTCGGCGCAGTCTGCTTCGGCTTGAACATTTGCAGCATGCGCTCGGTCACGGTGTAGCCGCCGAAAACGTTGAGACCCGCCAGCACCATCAGCAGGATGCCGACGATCGGATGCAGCGTCGGATTCGCCAATCCCGCGACGAGGATTGCGCCGACGAGCACGATGCCGTGAATGGCATTCGTTGCCGACATCAGCGGCGTATGCAGCGTCGTCGGCACTTTTGAGATGACCTCGATGCCGACGAAGACTGCGAGAATAAAGACGGTAATCTCACTGAAGAGATGCGCGCTCATGCCCGTCCTCCGGCCATCGCCGCTTTCGTCGGTTCGTGCAAAATCTCGCCGTCTTTCGTGAGCAGCGTATCGCGAACGATCTCGTCGTTGCGATCCAGCGTCAAGTTGCCGTCCTTGACGAGCACGTCCAGCAATGCGAACACGTTGCGCGAGTAAAGCTGGCTTGCGTGCAGCGGCATCGTGGCGGGCAGGTTCTTCGTGCCGACGATTGTGACGCCGTTCGCGACGACGATCTCGCCGGGTTTGGTCAGCGCGCAGTTGCCGCCGGCGTCCGCCGCGACGTCGACGATCACCGAACCCGGCCGCATTTTGCGCACCGCATCTTCGGTGATGAGAATGGGCGCGCGCCGGCCGGGAACGAGCGCGGTGGGAATGACGACGTCCGAGTTGCCGATATGATCGGCCATCCACTGACGCTGCCGCTCCGCTTGCTCGGGCGTGAGCTCTTTGGCGTAGCCGCCTTTCGCTTCCGCATCGCCGCCGAGGTCGAACTCCAAGAATGTCGCGCCGAGACTCTGCACTTGCTCTTTCACGACCGCGCGCACGTCGTAGCCGGAGACGACTGCGCCGAGACGCCGCGCCGTTGCGATCGCCTGCAATCCCGCGACGCCCGCGCCGAGAATCAAAACTTTCGCCGGCGGAATCGTGCCGGCAGCCGTCGTGAGCATCGGAAAGAATTTTGGCAGTTGTTCCGCGGCAAGGATCACGGCTTTGTATCCCGCGATGTTGCTTTGCGAGGACAGCACGTCCATCGCTTGTGCGCGCGTGATGCGCGGAATCGCATCCATCGAAAGCGCACGCAACTTGTGCGCGGCGAGCTTCTCGACGTAAGCGGGATCGCCGAGCGGTGCGAGCAAACCGACGAGCGCCGTCCCTTGCGGGATTTCATCCAGTTCCGCATCGCTCGGACGGCCGACGCGCGCGACGAGATCCGCGCCGCCGAACAGCGCGCTGCGCTCGACGACTTGCGCGCCCGCGTCGGAATAGAGATTGTCGGGAAAGCCCGCACTCGTTCCCGCCCCGCGCTCGATGCGAACGGTGTGTCCGGCTTTTACCAGCCGGCCGACGATATCCGGGACGAGCGCGACGCGGCGCTCGCCCTCGGCCGATTCGCGCGGAACTGCGATCGTGATCGGCATCAGCGGACGCCGGCAGGCGCGCGCAAGCGCACGGCGTTGCGCAGCTTGCCGACTTTTTCGATGTCGATCTCCATCACATCGCCGTCGGCCAAGAATTCGGGCGGCGTGCGCGCGAAGCCGACGCCTTCCGGCGTTCCCGTCGCGATGATGTCACCGGGCTCGAGCGTCATACCGCGGCTGAGCGACGCGATGATCGTGCGAATCGGAAAGATCATGTTCTTGGTGTTGGAGTGCTGCTTCTCCACGCCGTTGACGGTCAGCGAGATCTCGAGCTTTTGCGGGTCGCCGACTTCGTCCGCGTCAACGATCCACGGACCGAGCGGACAAGTCTGATCGAGCGTCTTTCCTTTAAACCACTGCACGTGCGCTTTTTGCAGGTCGCGGGCCGTCACGTCGTTGCAGCACGTGTAGCCGAAGATCGCGTCGAGCGCATCGGCCTCCGGCACGTCGCGGCAGCGCTTGCCGATGATGACGCCGAGCTCGGCTTCCCAGTCGTATTCCGAGGAAATCGCCGGATCGAGCTCCAGTGCTTCATCCGGATTGGCGATTGCCGTCGGCGCCTTCGAAAAGAACGTCGGCACGTCGGGAAGTTTGAGCTCTTGTCCGCGCGCTCGCGCGCCCTCTTCGGCATGTGCGAGATAATTGCGGCCGACGCAAAAGACGTTCTTGTGCGGGTGCAGCGGCGCGAGCAATCGCACCGCATCCAGGCTCAGCGATTCGTCGAGCGATTTGAGCTGCTCGGCGCGCCGTGCGGGCTGAAGCGCGATAAATGCCTCGAGCGAGATGCCGGAGCGAAACGCGCGAACGCGACTCGGGCTCTCGAGAATTCCGGCGGCGGAGTTGCCCGTGCCGTCCCGGTTGGTCGTGAAGCTGACGTAGCGCATCCTCGCGAGTTGCGCCGCGTCCCTAGTGCTCCCCCTCCTTATCGGGCAGCGGCGGCCGGCGCGTCAGGTGCCACTGGTGGCAGTAAAAGCACTCGTACGTATGAAGAACGTCGCCCATCTTATTCATTACCGCGACCGCTCGCGCGTGGGCTTCCGTCGGATACGCGTCTTTGGACGCACACGAACGCTCGATGTCGGCATCCGTCTTTGCCGTGAACGCTTCGCGATTGCGCAAGTAGTACGCCATCAGATCTTCCTGCGGCGGCGTGCCCGTTTGTCTTGGTCGCTTCCTCAATTCCGCGCGATCGTTGCGAACGGTCGCTTGCAGACGGCGCACAGCACGATCACTTGAAAGACCCCGGAGTCGTCGCGCTCAACGCGTTCGCCCGGATCGTCTTCCTCGATTTCGCTGCCGCAATACCGGCACGTCCCCGCCGGTTCGTTGCCCGCGTCTTCATCATTCATTACGCCGCTTGTACCCTTCGTTCGGGGGTCGCACCTTCGCGAGGCCGCACCTTTGGCCGTCGCGAAGCCAGGCCAATATGCTCAGGCGGTTTCCGCTGTTGCTGTTTGTGCTTGGACTGCTTGCGTCGGGCTGCCAAGAGAAGCCGGCGCCCGCGAGCCTCTTCGGCGGCGCGTCCGACGTCAAAGTGCTCGAAGCGAGCTTCGTTTCGAGCAACGACGCAGCGGCGGGACTCGTCGGCGGAATGGCGCAATCGTACTTGATCTTCCGCGTGCATCTCACCAACGACATCTCGCAGCAGCTCTTCGTCGTTCCAAGCCACTTCGTGTTCACGACGCAAGACGGCAACCGTTACGCGGGAATCGACAGCGGGTCGTCGGCGCTGATCGGCATCAGCAACGACTACTCGCCACTGAGCAGAGGACAAAGTCGCGACTTCATCGTCGCATTCCGTATGCCCATCGAACAAGCCGGCACCATTTCGTACGAATATTAAACTTTCACGCGCTCTCGTCTTAACGGCTCTCTTCGGACTCGCATCGCTTGTCCCGGTTCAGGCTGCGCGTCCGCTCCTCGATACGCACAAGCTGGACGGCGTCTTTGCGCTGTACGCTCGCGACGTGATGGCGCCGTGGAAGCGCCCGACGGTGCGGCTCGACACGTACTCCGGTGCGCCGGTCGATTTTACGGCCTACGAAGTCGACCCGGCCGACGTGCTGATCGCCGGCAGTCCGCGCACGCACGCGATCGACACGAAGCACGCGCGCGCCGTCGCGCGCTGGAAGTTCACGCCGCCTCCAGGCTACAAATTCGAATCGAGCGACGTCGAGGTGCCGCTGCAAGGGAAAGAAGGCTTCTTCGTCATCGAAGCGCGGCGCGGCGACGCATCGCAGCAGACCTGGATCAATTTGACGCGCGTCGGCCTCGTCAGCAAAGAAACGCCGGAAGGCTGGATGCTGTACGGAACGGACCTCCAGAGCGGCCAGCCGCTGCGCGGCATGCGCGTCACGGTGCTCGCCGGCGGGAAATTCGTCGAAAAGAAGACGGGCCTGGACGGCATCGTGCACGATATTCCCGGGGCGCGCTTTGCGCTGGCGGAATGGGGACGCAGCAAAGCGTTCGTATCGTTCGCGCCGCAGCCGCCGTTATCGCAAACCATCGTCGGCGTGCGCGCCGATCGCGGCGTCGTTCGCGCCGGCGAAACGCTGCGGGTCATCGGCTTCGCGCGCAAGCGTGACGGCAAGGTCCTGCGTCCGATGCGCGGCGACGTCCGCGTGACGGTGCTTCTCAAAGGAAGACAGATCGCCGAGAGCTCTTACACCCTCGGCGAGAGCGGCGGATTTTCGGGCGATCTCGCGATCCCATCGTCGACGCCCGCCGGCGAGCTGGCGATCCTCGCATCGGCGCAAGGGACGACCGGCGGCACCTCCGTGCACGTCGACGCAGCCGGCGACTACGCGCTGCGCATCGTTGCATTGTGCGACCCGGCGTGCGGGGCGGCTTCAGCGGTGCCGTTGCGCATCAGCTTGGAGACGCACGGGACCGGCGTCGCGGGCGGAACGGTGAGCATCCGCGTCGTTCGCACGCCGCACGTGATTCCTCCGGGCGCAGGCGACGACGCGCGCTGGGGAACGACGACCGTCGTCGATACCACGTTGCGCACGGCGGCGGATGGAACGGCGAATCTCACGATTCCCGCGCCGAGCGACGGCCTTTCGTCGACCTACGGCGTGGTCGCTTCGACGCAAAGCGCGACGGCGACCACGCAGATCGTCGCGCCCAACGCGCAGACCGTCGTTGCAATCACGCCGCGCACGGATCCCATCAACGTGGGACAGCCCGCACTGTTCGACGTCCGCGCGTTCAACGTCGTCGATGGCAAGCCGGCTGCAGGACGCAGCGTGACGGTGCGCTTCACAAAAGGTCCCAACGTCGATCAGCAAACCGTCACGCTCGACAGCGCGGGTTGGGGCCAAGCAATATTTCGCGAGACGGAACCCGGTACCGATCTCGTGATGGCGCAACTCGGCGACGATGCTGCCGCTCTCGATGCGACGGCCGTCACCGTTGCGCCGAGCGCACTCGGCGCGCGCGTCGTCACGCGCAGCTCGGACATCGCGATCAAGCTGGACAGACCGCGCTATAAGCTCAGCGATCCCGTGCATGTGGAAGCGAGTCTACCGGGCGCCGTCGGCACTGCGTTTTTCACGGTCGAAGGTGCGCGCGTTGCCGAAACGCGCTTGACGAGCGCCTCCGGCGGACGCGCCTCGGCAACGCTCTCGCTCGCAAACGCCGTCGGCGCGGTACGGATCGGCGTCGCCTTCGTGCGCGATGGTGCGGTGTATACCAGCGACGTGCCGGTCGAAATCGACGGACCGGGATATCCGCGCGCCACCTCGCTCGTTCCCGATCGTGAAGCGTACGCGCCGGGTGCAACCGCGCACATCGCGATTCAAGACGGCAGCGATACCAAAGGCGCGTTGCTCGCGATTCGTATTTCGAACGGACGTCCCAGCGGCGGCGCCGCATTCGACGGCGCGCCCGAGCTGCTTGCGGCCGGCGGCACGACGACGCAGGACCCGGCAGCGCCCGATCCGAGCTGGCACGCGTACGTCGCACCGGCCGGCTCGAAAGCGCAAGACATCTTCAGCTTCGGCCCACCCGAGCGCACGCGCAGCGTCCAGTCGCCGAGCGATAGTCTCGCGATCTCTGCGCCGAACGCACTCGCGTGGCGCGTCGAGCACGACGATCGCGATTCGTTCGACGTGGCGTTGCCGGCGCAACGTGGCCATTACATCGTTTCGGTGCTGAAGATTTCCGACGACGGCGACGTCGGCGCCGCGTCGGTTGCGGTGAGCGTACAATGACAACTGTAGCTCCGGCACGCATCCCGCCGCCCGATACGGCGACGCTCATGCTCCTCGACTCGTACGGGCTCGTATATCGCGCGTTCTTTGCCTTGCCGGTGATGAACACCGTGAGCGGCCTGCCGACGAATGCGGTCTACGGGTTCACGATGATGCTGCAAAAAGTGCTGACGGACGAGAAGCCGACGCACGTGATCGCCGCGTTCGACAAAGGAGTACCCCGCGCGCGGCTCGAGCGTTATGCCGACTACAAGGCGAACCGCCAGGAAACACCCGACGATTTGCGCAGTCAGTTTGCGCTCGTGCGCAAGGTGTTGGCTGCATACGACATCCCGATCGTCGAGATCGATGGCGAAGAAGCCGACGACATCATCGCGACCCTGTCGAAACAAGCGGTGCGCGCGCATCAACGCACCCTCGTCGTCACCGGCGATCTCGATCTCTTGCAGGTCGTCGACGCGCGTACGACCGTGCTGATGACGCGCCGGGGCATAACGGACCTCGGTCGCTACGACGAAGCGGCCGTGCGCGAGCGTTTTGCGCTCGAGCCGAGCCAGCTGGCCGACTATCGCGGCCTCAAAGGGGATCCGTCCGACAACCTTCCGGGAATTCCGGGGGTCGGTGAAAAGACGGCCAGCAAGCTGATCAATGCTGCCGGCACGCTCGACGCGCTCGTGGCGAACCCGGCGCTCGCGGGTAGCGCGAAGCTCGAAGCGCTCCTGCGCGCGTACGGCGCGCAGGCGCAATTGTGCCGCGATATCTCGACAGCCGATCGCGATCTTCCCATCGACGTCGACTGGGATGCGGCTGCGTTCAAACAGCCCGGCAACGACACGCTGTACGCACTGTATCGCGACCTCGAGTTCAAATCGCTACTCGCTAAGCTCCAAGCGCCTAAAGATCCGGAGCTGTTGGCTGCGTCGGCGCCGAAAACGCTCCAAGGCGAATACGCGACGTACGTTGCGGACGTCGATCCGGCGCTGTTGCGCGAGCTCGCCGCAAAGCCGCGTCTCGCGATTGCGCTCAAGCCCGGCGTCACCGAAAAAGGTCTCGTGCTGAGCGGCGAGCAGATCGGATTTTGCGCGGAAGGCGGCACCGGCATTGCGTTTCTTGCGAGCGCGCTGCAGCAAAAGGAGCTGTCCGATGCGTTCGCCGCGATCTGGAGCGGCAAAGCGCAGCTGATCGTGCACGATGCGAAATCGCTCATCGCAGCGCTCGGCATCCCCGCGCGCGACGTCGGCGACGACACGATGATCGCCGCGCATCTGCTCAACCCCGCGCGCGCGTATACGCGCCTCTCCGACGTCGCGGAAGAATATTTGGGATCGACACTGCCGGATGACGGCGCGGCGTACGCGGATGCGGTCTTTCAAGGCGCAGAAATATTGCGCCACGAGCTCGGCGTGCGCGAGCAGATACCATTATATGAAGAGCTCGAGCTGCCGCTGGCGACGATTCTCGCGAAGATGGAAAGCGCCGGCATCAAACTCGACACGCGCGAGCTCTCGACGATGGCGAAAGAAATCGACGCCGCGATCGAACGGTTGCAGCGCGAGATCCACGATCTGGCCGGCGAGACGTTCAATCTCGGCTCGCCGCTGCAGCTGGGGCGCGTGCTCTTCGAGCGGCTGCAAATTCCCGGCGGCAAGCGGACAAAAACCGGGTGGGCGACCGGCGTCGAGGTTCTCGGGGGCCTCGCACGTGAGTATCCGATCTGCGCGAAGATTTTGGAATATCGCGAAGTCTCGAAGCTCAAGAGCACGTACGTCGACGTGCTGCCGTCGCTCGCGGACGCGGCCGGACGCGTGCACACCGTTTTCAATCAGACGTCGACGGCGACCGGGCGGCTGTCCTCGACGAATCCGAATCTGCAGAACATTCCGGTGCGTGGCGAGCTGGGCCGGCGCATTCGCAAGGCATTCGTCGCGCCGTCCGCAGACCGATTGCTGCTGGCCGCCGACTACAGCCAAATCGAGCTGCGTCTCATGGCGCATCTCTCCGGCGACGAAGCGATGCGCCACGCATTCGCCGAGGGCCAAGATATTCACGATTTCACGGCGCGGCAAATTTTTGCGGTTCCAAAGGGAGAAGCGGCCGATCCGAATCAGCGCCGAATTGCGAAATCGGTGAATTTCGGACTGCTGTACGGCATGTCCGAGTTCGGGCTCGCGCAGCGCCTCGAGATCTCCAAACAAGAAGCACGCGCGATGACGGAAGCGTATTTCGCGCGCTTCCCGAGCGTGCGCAACTGGATCGACGCCAATCTGAAAGAAGGCCGCGAAAATGGCTACGTGAGCACGCTGCTCGGACGCCGCCGCTACATCCCGGATCTGCGCGCAAAGAACTTTGCGCTGCGCGCCGCGGCCGAGCGCGAGGCGACGAACGCGCCGCTCCAAGGCAGCGCCGCAGACCTCATGAAGCTGGCGATGGTCAAGGTCGATCGCGCCATCGCGGACGCGAAGCTCGATGCGGTCATGCTGCTGCAGATCCACGACGAGCTGATCTTCGAGATTGCCGTGGACCAGCGCGAGAAGGTCGCGCGGCTCGTCAAGCACGAGATGGAGAGCGCGATGCAGCTGGCCGTGCCGGTCGAGGCGACGATCAAGATCGGCACGACGTGGTACGATATCGCCGCGTACGATCCCGACGAAGTCGCCGCGAAAGGATCCGACGAGGAATGATTCCGTTGTTTGCACTGGCGGCGGCACTGCACACCGTCTCGGTTGCGGCGCCCAACGCCAAACTCACGCTCGAAGTGGCCGACACGTCCGAGTCGCGCGAATACGGCTTGATGTTCCGCACCGCGCTCGCGCCGCACCACGGTATGATCTTCGTCTTTTCGAGCGACGGCCGCCAAGGCTTTTGGATGAAGAATACGCTCATACCGCTCGATATGATCTTCGTGCGCTCCAATGGCACGATCGATTCGATTGCCGACAACGTTCCGGCATCGAAGGCCGGCGACGATATCGTTGCCGAGCGCGTGGGCGAAGGCAAATACGTCATCGAGCTGCCCGCAGGCGAAGCGCGCCGCGACGGACTGCATCCGGGCTTGCGAATCACGATTCCGCCGCTGGAGGCACGGGATTCCCGAACTTCCTGAAGCGGAGACGATTGCGCGCGGATTGCAAGCCACGATCGCCGGCAAAACGATCGCCGGCGCGCGCGCGTTGCGCGCGGAAATCGTCCTCGCGCCGCGACGTCCGCCGTTCGGCGAGCAAATCGCGGGCGATCTCGTGAGCAGTATCGGCCGGCGTGGCAAGTACGTCGTCATCGAGCTCGCATCCGGCCGCAAGCTCGTCGTCAGCTTGCGCATGACCGGGCGCCTCGTCGTGCAGCCGCACGGTGCGCCGCGCTATCCGTACACGAACGTCGAGATCGATTTTACGGACGGTATGCGGCTTGCGTTTGCCGACGTGCGCCGCTTCGGTCGCATGCGTCTCGTCTCGCCCGGCGAGGAGTGGGACGGCGAGCTCGGTATCGAGCCCTTGTCCCCCGAGTTCACGCCGGCGGTTCTGCGCGGGATCGTGCGCGGCCGCGCGACGCCGATCAAGGCGCTTTTGCTCGATCAAAAGCGCATTGCGGGTGTCGGCAATATCTACGCGTGCGAGGCACTTTGGGACGCAAAGATTCGTCCGACGACGCCCGCGAAAAAGCTCTCGCCGGCGCGCGTCGAGCGTCTCCATGAAGCATTACGTAAAGTTCTGCGCAAGGCGATCAAGATGCGGGGCACCAGTTCGCGGGATTACGTCGACGCCGAAGGCCTCGAAGGGGGCTTTCAAAACGTGCTGAGCGTGTACGGCCGCTTAGACGAGCCTTGCCCCCGGTGTAAGAGGCCGCTCGTACGAACGGTCCTCGCGCAACGCGGCACGTGGTGGTGCACCGCCTGCCAACGATAAGGCGGCAACCTTTCCTTGTGGTCGTCAGATTTGACGAAAGGAGCCTATTCGGTTAGGCTTTCCGGGCGTACCCCACAACTGTGGGGCTACGTCTTCACATTGGCTCTCGGCTACTTTGCTCGTCCCGGGCCCCGACGGGGTCCACCTCGTCCGGGACGCAGACGGGCCGAGAGATTTCCGGGGCTCACGGCCGGTGGCCGTGATACTGATAGGAACAAACGCATCTCTACCACTGAAATCGCTCCGCCGCAAATGGCGGGACAACAACAAGAAGATCAACTCGCCCTCGAGCAACGGCTCTACGAAGAGAGTTTAAAAGTACTGGACGAGGGCCAAGTCCTCACCGGTGTCATTGTTGCTAAATACCAAGAAGAACTCTTGGTCGACATCGGAGGCAAATCGGAAGGTACGCTTCCCTTTCGCGAGCTGAGTCTCGCAATCGATCCCAAAGTGCTCAAAGTCGGCGACAAGCTCGAAGTGATGATTCATCGCATCGACGAGGACGGGGAGCTGCTTCTCTCCGAACGCCGTGCCCGCGCTCTCAAAACGTGGGAGAAAGTCATCGAAGCGCACGAGCGCGATGAAGTGATCGAAGCGACGGTTACGCAAGTTGTCAAAGGCGGCGTGCTCGTCGATCTCGGTATGCGCGGATTCGTGCCTGCATCGCAAATTCGCCGTCAGCCCGTCGGTAATCTCGACGAGCTCGTCGGAAAGCGTTTGCGTCTCAAAGTGATCGATCTGGATCACAAGCGGCATCGCGTCGTACTATCGCAGCGGCTCGTTCTCGAAGAGGAGCTCAATGCGAAGAAGCAAGAGCTGCTGGGCACCCTCGAAGTCGGGCAAATTCGCGAAGGCGTCGTCGTTCGTTTAGCGGAGTTCGGCGCATTCGTCGATCTCGGCGGCGTTGACGGCCTCATTCACAACAGCGAATTGTCG
>JBOHTT010000214.1:0-1546 GCA_050733775.1 Vulcanimicrobiaceae bacterium | reverse complement strand
CATTATGGCTCGCGACGCCGCGCGGGACACCTCGAAGCCGTACTGGACGGGCACGCGCAAGCTGCTCGATGCGTCCGGCGATCTCGAAACGCAGGTCAAGGCTGCAGCGAAGGCCGTCGACAAACTGCAGTCGCTCGTCAACATCGATCCGGATCCGCAGCGGCGGCAGCAAATCCAAACGATGATCTCCTCGCTCAGTGACGCCGTGATGAAGCAAGCGCCGCTCGTGAAGCAGATTGAGGAATTCGTTCTTAGCGCGGATACGCAGCTGTCGGTGGGTGAAATGAGAGACCTCGGCACGCAGAACGGTGCGAGCGGGTATTGGCCGCAGAATCCTGCGCTCTTCAACAGAGATCCTGATTCCGACGGCTACAAATTGCTGACCAAAACAGCGGCCGCCCACGATTCGACCGAAAAGGCCATTCGTTTGTCCAATAACCTCAATGCGGACGCATTCAAGGAATGCGCGGTTCCGCATCCACAAGCAACGCCGGCAACACGGTAAGCCATACCGCGCGAGTAGCAGCGTTGGTTCTCGCGCTGCTGTGCGTACTTGCGGCACCTTCCGCTTCGGCAACGGAGCTGAACGCGGTCGGAGAGCGTAACATCGAGGTCGCGCGGCAAGTGCTCGAATCCAGCCGCGGAAAGACTGGCGCATTCTACGCAGCCTGCATGGACGAGAATGCCGTGAAGCGCGTGGGAATGGCGCCGCTCAAGCCGCTGCTTGCACGTATCGATGCGATTCACGATCGTACGTCCCTGAGCACGACGCTCGCCGACCTCGACAACGTCGGCGTTCAAGCCTTGTGGCTGGCGACGACCGAAGCCGATAGCCACGGATCACCGCATTACATCGCGGTCATAGCGCCAAATTCAAAAGACGAGCGTTATAATTTCCTCTCGCGCGAGCAACTCAACGTCCTGATTTCCGAGATCGATTGGGACGTCTACTTTCACACACGGGGATTTTCAGAGTTCACCGATCTGAACGTGACGGATGCAGCAGACCTGCTTTCCCTCTCCGAGCGGCTGCGCGCAATGCCCCTCTCGGAGCTGAAGAGCTTGTTGCACGAGCGGTTGATCTCGGCGTTTTCGTCGTGGCTTCCCGCGGAATCGGGCGGGCATCCGTCAACGATCGCGCGGTGGCGTCGTTGCGTCGCGCTTGTCGACGCCGAGATGCCCGACGCGCTCGGCCGCGCGTGGATCGCACGCGCATTTTCTCCGCAGGCCAAGGCGAAAGCCGAGACGATGGTCTCAGCAATCATCGCTGCGATGCGCGAGCGGTTGCGCGGAGCGACGTGGTTGAGCGACGGCGCACGCGCAGAAGCACTTACGAAACTCGATGCGATGACGATCGCGATCGGGTATCCCGATCGCTGGGACGATGTCGACAGCAACGTCGAGATCGACAGCCGGTCGCTGATTGCAGATATCATGCATGCAAGCACTGCGCTCGTTGCAGCCGGGGTCGCAAAGCTCAACGCGCCTTTGGACCGGCGTAGTTTCGACATCAGCGTGCTCGCGGCGGACGCGTACTACGCGCCGC
>JBOHTT010000213.1:0-18215 GCA_050733775.1 Vulcanimicrobiaceae bacterium | reverse complement strand
CTGGTCGAGACGCATCACGCGCTCGTCGCCAACGGCCTGCGCTCGCGCGTGAAGCTGCGCGTCGACGGCGGTTTCAAGAGCGGTCGCGACGTCATCGTCGCGGCAATGCTCGGCGCCGATCTGTACGGTTTCGGCACTGCACTGCTGATTGCGCTCGGCTGTATCTACGCGCGCCAATGCCACAAGAACACCTGCCCGGTTGGCATCGCGAGCCAAGATCCGAAATTCCGCGAGAAGTTCAAAGGTAAGCCGGAAGAAGCGGTTGCGTTCTTCGAGTTCATCGCGCGCGACGTGCGCCGTCGCTTAGCGAAACTCGGTGCGCGAAGTCTGGAAGAAATCCACGGCCGTTCGGATCTGCTGCGGGTGGCAGACGTCGTCGAAGAGCTCGGCCTCAACGTCGACCTTGCGGAAGTGCTGCGACTGCCCGAGCAGATGGTCGAACCCCGCGACGTTCCGGAAATTGAAAGCCACGTCGACGACCGCGCGTCAAATCGTACGGAGCGCTTCGTACTGACGCCCGCCGACCGAACCGTCGGTGCGCGGATCGCGAATGCCATCGTGCTGCAGCGCAAGAGCGGCGAGAAGGTTCGCAAGATTGTGCTGCGCTATCGCGGCACGGCCGGACAAAGCTTCGGTGCTTTCATTACCGACGGGCTCACGCTGGAGCTCGATGGTGACGCCAACGATTTCGTCGGCAAAAGCATGGAAGGCGGAAGGATCGTCGTGCGCTCGCCGGGCGAGCCGCACGAGCCCGCGATCGGCAACGCGTGCTTCTACGGCGCGCGCGGCGGCGAAGCGTTCGTGCGCGGCGCAGCCGGCGAACGGCTCGCGGTGCGCAACTCCGGCACGACCGTCGTCACCGAAGGCGCCGGCGATCATGCGTGCGAGTATATGACGAAGGGCACCGTGCTGATCCTCGGACCCGTCGGGCGTAATTTTGCGAGCGGCATGACGGGCGGAACGGTCTTCCTTTATCGCAGCGATCCGGCGGCAGCGCTCCCGATCAAAGACATGGTGGCTGTGGACGTCGAGGACGCCGATGCCGGTGTCCTGCGCGATCTGCTCGAGCGGCACCACGCCGCGACCAACTCGGAGTTGGCGCGCGAGCTGATGGCGGCATGGCCGCAATCGCTCGAGCGGTTCGTCAAGTACGCGCCGGCGGCGCCTGTCGTCGCGCAACCCGTACCCGTGCGGGCCGAAAAAGCCCGCTAGCCCTTTTTCTTCTTCGCGTCCTGACTGGCGGCGCTCGTCGTGTCGTATGCGCGCTGTGCTTCGTCGACCATGCTTTGCGCCATTCTGCGGGTCTGCTCCGCATTGGCACGCATCGCTTCGGAGCCGATGCGCAAGAGTTCAGACAAGTGTCCGAGCGCGCGGTCGGCGTAGTCTTTGTTGAGCTCGGCAGATTTCGTGGCGTGCTCCGAGAGCGTTTTCTGTAAGGCGGCCGCGGTCGTCATCGATTGCTCGATGTAGGGCCGCATCTGCTCGGCGCTTTGCGAGGCCGCCTGCGACACTTTGTTCTGGAGGTCGCGAGCCTGCTCCATGAGCCGC
The DNA here is from genome assembly GCA_050733775.1 of Vulcanimicrobiaceae bacterium. Taxonomy (GTDB): domain Bacteria; phylum Vulcanimicrobiota; class Vulcanimicrobiia; order Vulcanimicrobiales; family Vulcanimicrobiaceae; genus JAFAMS01. The sequence continues at coordinate 16,667 of JBOHTT010000213.1, read as the reverse complement.
TCGGTGAGATCGGAAGGATTCATAGCCGGTCCTTTCCCCAGGGCGGTGGCCCTTCGCCGGATGTCGCTCACACCCCTAATACATGCTAGGTGCGCGGTTCTAAAGAACGAACGCTTGCTCATGAAGTTACGGGCCGCGGCGTTATCGTCCGCGGGTTTTATGGCAATTGCAGGCTGCTCGGGAGGCGGGCACGGCGGAGGCTCGTCGCTGCCGCTGCCCTTGAAAACGTCGGGCGCCATCGCGCAGGCCAACGCCGCACGCGTAACGCTGAGCATCAACGTCCCGCCGCGGCAAACGCAATCGTTCCGCCGCGGTCAGAAGTTCGTTCCGACGGCCGCGACGCGCAAACCGAGCTACGTGAGCCCGTCGACGCAATACATCGGGCTTAACGTCTATGCCGGCGGCGCCAGTATTTATTCCACGTACTTCTCGCTGGCGCAGTGCACGAACACCTACGGCGTCTATCAATGCGCGACGAATCTTCCGTACGGCACCGTCACGGTGTACACGAACCTTTACGACGCGAGCGGCTATCTGCTCTCGACGAACATGTTCTCGAATCCGTCGCCGTCGACGATTTATCCGAACGGTTCGCCGTACGACAACTTCCTCTACGTGCAAACCGCCGGCGTCATCAACAATCTGCAGACGCTTTCCCCTTCGGACTGCTTCGCCGCAGGTCACGTCCAGTCGATCCCGCTGTACGTGCTCGACGCCGACGGCAACACGATCGTCGGCCCAGTCGCGAACCCGGTTACGCCGACGTTTACGGCCTATAACGGTGCGGGCCTCGGTGCCATCAACATCTACGCAATGTATGGCGGCTCGCCCGTCGCGATCAACAATCAGACGATCTACGATACGTCCCTGTATTCGTCGCCGTATTTCTTCGTCAGCGGCTCGGAAGGCGCGATCACAATCGCCGCTACGCTTCAAAACCTGCCGGTCTACAGCAACGGCGCGTTCACGTACACACCTTCGGCGGGCTACGCGGCCACAGGGACGTACACTGCCTGGGGCATTCAGAACGCGATTTATGGTATCTATACGGTCGCGATCCAGCAAACGCTGAATCAGGCCGTCACTTGCACCCAAGAAGTCAACGGTACGGACGACAACTGGCTTTACGTCAACGCGATTCTCGACCCCGTCAGCGGAAATCCGTATCTGGTTGCTGCCGACGCCGCGGGTAACATCAACGTCTTCGACGCCTATGTGACCGCCGATCCCTCGCGCGCCTACACGTTCTTCCAGGCCTCTTCGGCTTACGGAAATCCCGGACCTAAGGCGACGCTGTATCAGACCGCGGCGTTCAGTCCAAGCGGTGCGTTCACGAACTTCTTCACCTCGACGAACACCACCGGGCGCATTCTGGTGCTGTCCAACGCCACGAACGGCATCGTCGACTTCATCGACACCTCGAACGGCGCCATCACCGTCCACAACCAGTATTCACTCGAGGTTGCCATCAACGGTTCGACGCGGCTGTCCGGAGCGAGCGGCGTCCTCTATTACAATGAAGTAGGCACGCCGTTCATTCACGGTTATAACACGGTTTCGCCCGGAAACTTCCCGGTCATCGACATGTCGACGCTATCTTCGATAACCGGTCAAGTATACTCGATGTCGCCTTCAGGAAACGGTTCGAGCACGATCATGGCGCGCGGAGCGTCCAGCGGCGGCAGTTACTTTCAGTGCGCGTTTGATGCAGCGAGCTTCGCCGGAAGCGTGTATTGCGGAAGCGCCACCACCAGCACGAACAGCAATCCGGTCAGCACGCAATACGAGCCGCTTACCGGCGACATGCTGTTTGCCACCGGCGGGACGTCCGTGTTCGGTCCTCAGGTCCATGGCGTCAGCTCGAGCTCGTTTACCGGCAACTTTTTGGGAGCGGCGATCTACACAACCCTCTCGCACGGCGCCAACCGCATTTTGCCAGGTCTTGAAGCGGTACCGGGCGTTGCAGGTCTGTATGGTTATCAATCGACGGGCCCGTGCGCCGGAGGCGGCGAGATCACGTGGATCCGGTGGAACGGTTCGGCCTGGACGTATCTGGCATCGATGTGCTGGCCGAATCACTACATTACGCTGACGTATCCGTAGAGGCGGGGCGCTAAGCACGGGGCGAAAAGGCGGCCCGTGGCCATCCTAGCCTTCGGCGACAACGCGCGGGCCTGGGCGCGCCGGTACGACGAGGTGCGGGAAGAATTTCTTATCGCCGATCCGACCGGGGCGTCTTCCGCATTTCTGACGGCCATCGAGACGAAGAAGCGCGGCGATCCGGTCGTCGCAGCGATTGCAATCGACGATCCGCGCTCGTCGCTGGCTTGGGCGCTTTCCGGGATGGTGCTCAATCGCCATCGTTACCGCGACGAGCGGATGCAGGCGTTGGAAGAGATCGCGATGCACCGTGCGGTGATCGACGGCAAGTCGATGGCGACGATGTCGACGATCGATCCGCGCGCGCTCGATACGTTGCGCGACTTTGCCAAGCTGACCGACGTCCTAGTCGTGCGCAGCCGCCTCGAAGCGCAGCGCGTGACGCGGTTGCTCGGCGTCGAGCCGTCGGCGATTCGGCGCGCCGTCTCGACAAAGCCGATCGACGTGCCTCCGCCCAAGGCCGATGCGGGCAAGATCGTCGTTTGGGCGCCGGACCATGGCGCGGCGCAGCTGGCGCTGCTCGTCTACGGACTGATCGACTTGCACTTGCCGCTCGTCGTCATTTGCAAGAACGGCAGCTTTCGCGATCCGCCGCTCGAGATGCACCGACTCCAGGATGCCGCTGCCGTGCTGCCGGATGCGTCGATCGTCGTCGATGCATCGCTCTCCGATCCGCACGATGCGATCGCGCTCTCGCAGCTGGGTTATCGCGTCGTCGCCGCGTCGACGAGCGGCGCGCACGAATATGTCGAAGGGGTTGCGTGCTACATGCCGTGGGCCCGCCGCAGCATCCGCGAAGCAGCCCTTATCGCACTCGGCCGCGGGCCGGCACTTGTCATCCCGAGCGTAGGGAGCGATAGCGACCGTAGTCGAGGGACAGCGGCGCAGTTTCAGGCCACGCAATTGCGGAGCGAAGGCCCTCTGGCTTCCATCATCGTGCGCACCTACAACCGTCCGCGTTTTCTCGAGCGAGCACTGTCCAGCATCGCGGCACAAAAATACAAGCACGTGGAAGCGGTGGTCGTCAACGACGCCGGCGAGCCGGTCGACGAGATCGTCGCACGCTTTCCGTTTGCTCGCTTAATCGTAAACGAGACGAATCTCGGGACGACGCCTTCGGCGAACGTTGGGTTGCGCGCGGCACGCGGCGAGTACGTCGGTCTGCTGGACGACGACGACATGCTGTTCCCCGATCATCTCGCACGGCACGTGGACGCGCTGGAACGCTCGGGCGCCGCAGCATCGAGCAGCGACGCGATCACGTGCTACCTCGAGCTAACGCCGTTTTCGGATTATGCCGTCTACGGTTATCGCGTCGCGCTCGCACGGCACGTCGACCGTTCGGACATCTACGTACGCGATCCGGTAGCGCCGATGGCCGTGCTGATGCGGCGCGCAATTCTCGATCGTCTCGGCGGTTTCGAAGAAAGCGTCGATTTTGCAGAGGATTGGGAAGTGTGGATTCGGATCGCGGAAGGCTACGACATCTTGCACGTTCCGCACGTCACGGGCATTTATTCCGTTCGCACCGATGCCACGAACACGGTCGTGCGGCAGGCGGCGCGCTTTGGCGATGCGTTTGCGCGAATCGTGGAGCTGCATCCGCTGGAAGACCGGCCCCAGATCGACGCGATGCGCAAGCAGCTCGTCGAGCAGCACCGCGGTATGGAAATGACGCCACGCTGGGGCGAACCGGCGATCCGTTTCGAGCCCCCGCGGCCACTGCCATGATTGCAGCTTTCGGCGAACGCGCGCGGCAGTGGGCCGCCGGTGCACGTATCGACGGGGACGCCATCGCTGCCGACGAGACCGCGTATCTCGACGCGATCGCCGACGCGATACAAAGGCGTATGCGCGGCGAGCGCTTTGCCGTTGCGATGTTATTACAAGAAGATCCGAACCGTTTCGCGCACGCTTGGGGCGCACAGTTGATCGAGTCGGCACAGGACATCGATCGCCGTCGCGCCGTGTGCACGTCGATCGTGATGGGAACCGTCGTCGTTGACGGACGGCGCCAGCTGGAGCTGGGCGGCATTAGCGGCGAGACACTCAATCTCGGGCGATTGCTCTGGCATCTCGGCGATGCGGCGGTCGTCACTTCCGAGCAAGCGTACACGCGCCTTGCGACCGTTTTCGGGAAGTGGCACGCGTCGCGCGTCATTCCGGCGCAGCGCGATCCGGAAGTGCCACAACCGAACGGCACGGCCGACGAACGCGAGCATCTCGTCATTTGGGCCGGACGGCGCAGCGCCGACGATATTGCCGTTATCGCATGCGCGCTTGAAGAATTGCACGTTCCGGTCTATGCCGTTTGCACCGAAGGCGTTCTGCCGGAGACGATCCATCGCTGCAGCCTCGAGCAGGCCGAGCCGATTTTACGCAACGCGGCTGCGATTCTGGACGCGACGGACGATCATCCGGCAACCGCACTCGCGCTGGCCGAATTCGGCGCGCCGCTGGCCGTCGCGCGCACGAGCGGTGCGCAAGAATTTTTGGACGGCGCCATCGGCTACGACGGCTGGAACCGCGACTCCGTGCTCGACGCCGCGCTCCGCGCGCTGGGCGCGCCACCCCCCATTGTCATGGTGAGCGGAGGTGCGCGCAGCGCACCGGAGTCGAACCACAGCGACGCACCTGCCACGGTCCGCGACCGCGCCCCACTGGCGAGCGTGATCATCCCCACGCGCAACCGTCGCGCGTACTTGCCGCACGCGCTCGAGAGCATCGCAAATCAAGATTATCCGGCCGTCGAGACCGTGATCGTCAACGATGCGGAAAGCGTGCGCGACATCGCGGAGCGCTTCGGTGCGGTGCTGCTCGAAAAGGACGCGCCGATCGACCACGCCGCCGCATGGAATGCCGGCATCGAGCGGGCGCGAGGCGAGTACGTCGTGTTCGTGGACGACGACGACCTTATTTTTCCGGATCATATTTCGACGCTCGTCGATACGGCGATACGCGCAGATGCCGCGGCCGTGCAGGCCAGCAGCGTCATCGCACACCGCGGAGACGCGCCGAATAAATACCTGGGCTTTTCGCCGGGTTGTCTCGTCGGCATCGACCTCGAGGAGACGCTGGTGAACTGCCCCACGATTGGGATGATCGGCTCGATGGTGCGTCGCGACGTGTTTACCGAGCTTGGCCTATTCGACTCCGGTGTCACCCCGAACGACGATTACGAAATGATTTTGCGCATCGCGCTCAAGTACGACTGGGTTCATGCGGACCGAGTCACCTACGTCTACTCGCGCGAAGGCGGCTACGATCATTCGTCCGTGACTGCGAAATACGCTGACCTGTACGAAGCTTCGTATAAGCGGCATCCGTTTCCGGATCGTCCGATACTTGCTGCTCGGCGTCGTCAGTTCATCGAACAAGTTCGAACGAACGGAATCCTGCTGAACGTCGTCAACGCGCGGCTTGCTAGCCCTGTAACGTTAGGGAGCGTACCCTCGAAGTAACGGCGACGTCGCGAGGGAGCCGCTCGCTCGAGCAGAACTTCGACAACGGAATGGACGCTCGTAAAAAAGCGGCTGCGGTCTCTGCAGCCGGGATGTTGCTTATCGCTGGATGCGGCGGTAAAGGAGGCGGCGGTGTATCGTTGCCCGCGACGCCCGGCGGCACGCACCAAATCGCCATCCCGGCGAATTCGTCGAAGATCGCAATGCGTTTCTCCGCGCCGATGCGAAAAATTGCCGGCTGGCCAACGCCACGGCACATCTTACCTGCGCCGGCGGGCAAGGCGCGCAAAATGCCCGCAAAATATGCGCGCAGATCGACCGCGTCTGCAGTACGAACGCCCAAATACATTCCACCGGCGGTTGTCGGCGGGAGCGTCGTCATTTCGATTTATCAGAACGGCACGTCTGCGTTTCCGAATCAGACGTTTGCCGTCGGCACATCGCTGACGTCACCAATCTCCTGTACGCAAATCTACAGCAACTACGCGTACGCCTATCAGTGCTCGTCGAACCCGCCGTACGGTAACGTGTACGCGCCTTTAGGTGCCGACACGTTCTACGTCGCGATGTACGACTCGCAGAATCGGCTGCTGGCAATTACGCCTGGACTCGCCGGCTTCAGCGGTGGCGTCGCTGCGACGCCGTACACCGTTACCGCCTCCGGCGGCACCATTTACGCGTATACGTACGCCGTTGCGTCCACGGTAGGAATCGAGACCGCGAATAGCTGCCTTACTCCTACCTTCGGTGGATGGGGCGCCGACGTCGAATTCTTCGACGCGGGCGGCAATCCGATCAGCGGTCCGTTGGCGAACCCGATCACGCTCACGACGAACAATCTCGGACTTTACGGTTTTTACGGCGGCCTGCTGGCCGCAACGTACACGGTGTACGATACGAGCGTCGATTTTTGGAATATCGCGCCGAACGCCGACGGCGCAAGCGGGAGCATCTCGACGAACGCGGTCCCGATTAACAAAGGTGCGAGCTCGCTGAATATTTATGCGGTCGACCGTTATGCGATTGCACCGGTGGCGGGCGGAACGCTATCGATGCTCGGTCTGTACGATGGCGGGCCGACAACGTTCGCCTGCGGCGCACTCGTCCTCGGCGCGTACGACACGGGAGCGCCGATTACGTTCGCGAACCCGCGCGGAATCGTCAGCAATGACACCGTCGGACCGCTCGTGGCGGTCGTCGACGTTGCGTCGAGCACGATCGTCGATGCAATCGATTTGGCGCAGTACGATTTTGGAGCTGCCGGCACGTATCCGTACGCGTTCGATGCCGCCGTTCCGGTCGCGCAAATCGCGTTCGCCGGGACGAATCCTCTCGACGAAACGATCTCCGGCAACGATTCGAAAATCTACGTCCTCGACTCGTCGGGGAACGTCGAAGCCATCGATTATTCGAATTTCTTCCCGTTTTCAGCCTCGGGCATTTCCAACGTCGCCGGCGCGGGGACGTTTTCGTCGGGAACCAGCACGCCGTCGTCGTTCGGGACGTTCGTTAACCCCGTTGATTTCACGGATTCGCTCATCGTCGGCGACAATAGCGCACCGAGTATCCACGAGGTGGACGAAGTCCCCAGCGCGCCGGTATCCGGCTCGCTGCTCAACCTCTCACTTCTCGGCCTTGGATTGGACAGCGCAACGCGAACGACCGCGGTCTATACCGATCCGACGACCGGCCACGTGATGGTGCGCGCGTTCGATAGCGCAAACTCCAAAATCTTCGATTGCAATACGAGCCCGATCGGCACGTATATCACGCAGAACTATTTCAATGCGCTCGACATCTGCACGTTCTACGGCCAGCTCGCGGTGGAGATCGGCGTAGGATCCATGGCTGCGGTATCAGGCGGCCCGGGCAGCATCGGCCTCGGCCCGTCCGGAACGGTGTTTGTGAGCACGGGCACCGGGTTGCAGCAGGTCACCGAGGGCATCCCTCCCAGCGTCACGGCGACGTTCCCAAGCATCCCCGGCACGCGAATCGCCAGCGCGTACGACACGGCCTGGACCGGCCTCGTGAACGGCACGACGATCGACGTTTTCAGCCAGTCGAGCCTGCCCACCGCGACCAGCCTAGGCGCGCTTGCCGGCTCGTACCTGACGATCGTCAGCCCGCCGAACGTCCCGCTCTAGATCACTCTCAGAAGCCGCCCAGCGACGTAAGCAGGGGTTCCCTCGACCACCATCCGACAGTAGAGGTATGGATGCGCGGAAAGCGGCTGCCGTTTCGGCTGTCGGGATGATGCTCGTCGCCGGCTGCGGGGGCAAGGGCGGCGGCGGAAGTTCGTTGCCGACCGTTCCGGGACAAGTCAACCGCGGCGTGCAGCCCGCGAACACCTCGAAAATTTCGCTGGCGTTTTCGTTCTCGACGCGAGAGTCGCAAACGTGGCCGGCGTCTTCTCAAACGGGATCGCCGCGGCGCGTTCGCTACGGGCGCACCACGAAGCTCGTCCAGCGGCACACGCTTGCGACGCGACAGCCAAAACTACTCAGTCCCGCGGTGCTCGGTGGCTCGGTCTCCGTCTACGTCTATCAGGGCGCGAATCTTGCGCTCACACAAGGGCCATTCTCCGTCGGCACGAGCGCGAACAGCGACATCTACTGCTATGCGGTATACGGTTATCCGTTCGAGTGCTACAGCAACGCGCCGGTTTTCGCGCCGTACGGCACCGATACGTTCTTCGTTTCGATCTACGATTCGCAGCACCATCTGTTGTCGATCACGCCCGACATGCCCGGTACCAATTTCGTCGCCATTCCGCAGCCGTCGTATAATATCACGGCATCCGGATATCCCTATCCCATCGCGGTGTCGACGTTACCCGTCATTTCAACGTTCGCAGTGGAGTCGGCCAGCTCGTGCTTGCCGGCGGGATTTGGGCAGTACACCGATACCGCGCTCGTCGACGGCGGCGGCTATCTCTTCATCGCCGGGCAGATTGCGAACCCGATAACCGTCACCACGTCCGGCGCCTTCAGCTTGTTCGATTTCTATACGAACGCGATGGTTCCGACGCCGTACACCATCTACACACAGTACGTCCCCTTCGAATGGTCCCTGTACGCGCAAACCGCGAATGCGACCGGCTCCGTTTCGATTTCGAGCGCGGCAGGTACGACGCTGATCAACGGCAGCGGCGCCAATATGAATCTGTACGTGGTCGATCGTCTTGCGCTATCGCCGGCGGCGACTGGGTTGACCGCACTCGGAATCGTCGACGCGGCAGCCGCAACGTATCAGTGCGGGACAATTAACGTGGCCAGGTTCGACACCGGTGCGCCGATCACGTTCTCCAGCAATGCGCTCATCACCGGAGACGATTCTTTGCCGGGCGTTGCGGTCGTCGACAACGCGTCGGGGACGCCCGTAGGAACCGGCTTGAATCTCGAGCCCGTACTTTTCGGTTTGGGATTCGAGACCTACCGATTCCAGAACGCAATTCCGGCATTCAGTGAAAACCTGCCAGGCTCGAACCCGCTCGACATCGGTGTCTCGCCGTACCTCTTCGGCAGCGCCAAAGTCTACGTCTTGAACGCGGACGGCTCGATCGTCAGTGTCGGTGAGTCGACTGGCGCCGCAGCGACCGTCGAACCGGCGGGCTCGATCAACGGTCCGGTTGGGCTGACGGTCCAATATACGGGTCCGGCGTTCGGCAGTGACTCGCTGCTCATGACGACGACGTCCAACACGTTGTACGAAGTCGATAACGCCAACAGCGCTCCGGCATTGTCGAGCTTCCTGCTTTCGAGCTCCGCGAGCGTACCCGTTTCGGGTAGCGCGACGGCGACGGCGGTCGCTGCAGACCTATTTAGCGGCCAAGGCAGTATGCTCATGAGCGGACGCGACCCGCTCGGGAGTCCGCAGGACATCGCGCTGTCGTGCTTCTATCCGTGCTCGACGAACTCGTCCCTCAATGCGACGCCGTTCGGCAGCGTCGGACAATCCGCGGAGCCGGTTCGAAGCATCGGGTTCGAGAGTGTTAGCGGAAACCTATATGCGTTGTTCGCGAGCGGATCGCAAGTGCTCGGGTTTTACAACTTCTTCGACTCGCAGCCGGCGCTGGCAGGCGTGTACGGTGCATTCGGCTCGAACGTCACGAGCGTCATCTCCACGTATGATGGCCTGTGGGCCGGCATCGGCTACGGCGGTTTATTCGTATTCAACTATCAGATGGGCGGCACGACCGTCTACACGCCGGCGCTGACCGGAACGAACGCCGTAATCGTCAGCCCGTAGGGTCTCTGTCGGGAAACTAAGAGCGGCGTCGAAGACGCCGTCGTGATCGCTCCATTGCTGCGCCGCATCGTCGGTGCGGACAACTGCATTACCAATCCGGCCGAGCTGCGGACGTACGAAGCCGACGGGCTGACCGGCTTTCGCGTACGGCCGGCGATCGTCGTGCTGCCCGATTCGACGGAGCAAGTCGCCGCCTGCATCAAGCTGGCGCATGCATCGAACATGGCGGTCGTGCCGCGCGGCTCGGGCACGGGGCTTTCGGGCGGTGCGCTTCCTACCGAAGGGTGCCTCGTCGTCGGATTATCGCGGATGAACAAGATCTTGGGCGTCGACCTGCCCAACATGCGCGTGCGCGTGCAGCCCGGCGTCATCAATCTTGCGATCAGCGCGCATCTCTCGCCGCTCGGCTACTATTACGCACCCGATCCGAGCTCGCAAAGCGTCTGTTCGATCGGTGGCAACGTGGCGGAAAACTCCGGCGGCGCGCATTGTCTGAAATACGGCTTCACGACGAATCACGTCGTTGCCGTGAAGCTCGTGCTCGAAGACGGCAGCGTCGTCGACATCGGCGCGGAGCATGGCGATCCGCTGGGTTACGATCTCACGAGAGCCGTCGTCGGAAGCGAAGGGATGCTCGGCATCGTGACTGAGGTCGTCGTGCGAATTTTGCGCAAACCGCAGTCGACGCGCACCCTGTTCGCCACCTTTCCGACGACGGACGAAGCGGGAGAAGCGGTCTCGCGCATCATTGCAGCGGGCATCGTGCCCGCGGCGATCGAGATGTGCGACACGCTCGCGATCGAAGCGATCGTGGCGTCGACCGGAGTCGATTGGCCGCGCGACGTCGGCGCGGTGCTCTTGATGGACGTCGACGGCGTCGCAGCCGAAGCGGCCCACACGGCCGCGGAAGCCGAACGCATTACGCGAGCCGCCGGTGCGCTCGAAATCCGCACGCCGCGCGATGCGGCCGAGCGCGACCTCATGTGGAAAGGTCGCAAGAGCGCGTTCGCCGCGGTGGGACGCATCAGCCCCGATTATATCGTCGGCGACGGCGTCGTTCCGCGCAAAGCGATCGGTCCCGTGCTGCGCGAGATCGCCGAGCTGGCACAGCGCGAAGGCGTGCGCGTCGCCAACGTGTTTCACGCGGGAGACGGAAATTTGCATCCGCTCGTGCTGTACGACGCGCGCAAGCCCGGCGAGCTCGCGCGCGCCGAACACGTCTCCGGCGAGATTCTTCGCATTTGCATTCGCTACGGCGGTTCGATTACGGGCGAGCACGGCGTCGGCCACGACAAAGCATTCTATATGGGCGAGATGTTCGGCGAGGACGATCTCGAGACGATGAACTTCGTGCGCTGCGCGTTCGATCCGCAGCGGCTCTTCAATCCTGCGAAGGTCTTTCCGACGCCGCGCTTGTGCGGCGATCGCCCGGGCAAATACGCGCCGCACGCGACGGAACTGGCCGACGTGGCCGGCCGAGGATGAATGATTTTCGCGGTCCCTCGACTACGCGCAGCGGAGTTTACCCTGAGCGTAGCCCCGAAGGGGCGGAGACGAATGGGCTCGGGATGACAACAGGTGTGCTCGAGCCGAGAAGTGTCGACGAGTTAGCGCAGATTGTCCGCGACACCGCTGCGGAGAATCTCGCAATCGCCCCGGTAGGGTCCGGCACGATGCTTGGCCTCGGCAACCCGGCGGAACGCGAGGACATCACGATTTGCACGCGTGGGTTGCGGCGCGTCGTCGATTATGAAGCCGAAGATCAGGTCATCGTCGTCGAAGCGGGGATGACGCTCGGCGAATTACACGCGATCTTGGCCGAGAAACGCCAGCGGCTTTCGATCGATCCGCCCGGCGGTGACGCGATGACGATCGGCGGTATGCTCGCGACGAATGCATATGGGCCGCGCGCGCTGCAATACGGCACGCTCAAAGATTCGATCGTCGGCATCGAGATCGTTCGCGCCGACGGCGCGATTGCGCGTGCCGGCGGCAAGGTTGTCAAGAACGTCGCCGGTTTCGACGTCTCGAAGCTCATGGTCGGCTCGCTCGGCACGCTCGCAATCATCACGAAGGCCGCGTTCCGCCTGCATCCGCTTCCCGAAACGACGCGAACGCTGGCGTTCCGTGCAACGCCGGCGCAGATTTTCCCGTTCGTGTTGGCACTGCGCGAAGCGCAGCTCGAGCCGAGCGCAACTGCGGCACGCCTCGATGGTGGCGCCGCGACGATTGACGTGGTGTTCGAAGGCTTCGGCCCGGGAGTCGACGCGCAGAGTGCAAAGTGCGAGGAGATTGCCGCTCAGATGACGTTTGAGAGCGGTGATGCAAACATTGTCATGGTGAGCGGAGCGAGCGAAGCGAGCGGAGTCGAACCACAGCGACAATGCGGTCTAAAGGCAACATTTCCGCCGTCAGAACTATCGAACGTCGCAGAACGCGTAAATCGCGCAACGATTTTTCCGACGCTTGGTGTGATGCACGTTGATATTCGCCCTGATGATTTCGGCGGTCCCTCGACTACGGCGACACTTCGTGCCGCCTACGCTCGGGATGACAACGGGGAAGAGCACAATGCTCTCTCACACATACAGCAACTTCGTGATTTCTTCCAATCGTTGGGCGGGACATTAGTCATCGAACGGATGCCGTGCGAGTGGCACGGCAAGATCGACGCGTGGGGAACACCGCCGCCATCGTTCTCGCTGATGCAAGCGTTAAAGGATCGCTTCGATCCGCAGCGCCGCCTCAATCCCGGACGGTTCGTAGGAGGGTTGTGAGCGAGCGCAGCTACGCGGATTTGATTGCGGATTGCGTGCATTGCGGCTTTTGTTTGCCGGCGTGTCCGACGTACCGTTCGTGGGGTCTCGAGATGGATTCACCACGCGGCCGCATCGATTTGATGAAGGGACTCGACGAAGGCGCGATCGCGCTCTCACCAGCGGTCGTGTCGCATTTCGATCGTTGCTTGGGATGCATGGCCTGCGTTACGGCGTGCCCTTCCGGCGTACGCTACGATCGTCTGATCGAAGCGACGCGCGCGAATGTCGAGAAGAAGACGCATCGCTCGCCGTTCGATCGCTTCTTTCGCGAGCTCGTGTTCGCGCTGTTTCCGTATCCGCGGCGTTTGGAAACATTGAAGCCGCTGCTCGCGGCATACACGCGTAGCGGGCTGCGCGCGACGGTGCGTGCATCCGGTCTCTTGCGCTTGTTGCCGCCACGGCTCGCGCAATTAGCCGAGCTCGCTCCGTCGAGCTTCGAGCGCGAAGAGCTGCCCGAGCTGACGCCGGCCAAAGGCACCGCGCGCAAACGCGTCGCCCTGTTGGCAGGCTGCGTTCAGCGCGTGTTTTTCCCGAACGTCAATGCCGCGACGATTCGCGTCCTTTCCGCCGAGGGCTGCCAGGTGCGCGTGCCGCAAGGACAGGGCTGCTGCGGCGCGCTCTCACTGCATTCGGGACGGGCGGAAGAAGCGAAGCGCTTCGCGCGCGCGCTCATCGATCGTTTCGAAAGCGAGGACGCCGACGCGATCGTCGTCAATGCTGCCGGTTGCGGCTCCTCGATGAAAGAGTATGGCGACCTCTTCGCGGACGACGCGCAATATCGCGAAAAGGCCGCGCGCTTTGCCGCCAAAGTGCGCGACGTCAGCGAGTTTCTCGCCGAGCTCGACCCCCAAGCGCCTCGTGGCGAGATCGAGGCGCGCGTTGCCTATCACGACGCCTGCCATCTCGCGCACGCGCAGCGGATCCGCGCGCAGCCTCGCGCGCTCTTACGAACGATTCCGGGCATCGAGCTGCTCGAAATTCCCGACGGCGATCAGTGCTGCGGCAGCGCCGGTACGTACAATCTCTTCGAGCCGGAAAGCGCGCACGAAATCGGCGAGCGCAAAGCATCGAACGTACTGGCTACCGGCGCAAACATTCTCGTCAGCGCGAATCCCGGCTGCACGCTGCAGATTCAATCGATGCTGCGCGCGCGCAATCGTACGATCGAGTCAGCCCATCCGGTTGAGCTGCTCGATCGTTCGATTCAGTTAGGGCAGTAAGGGACTAGTGTCCGGGTGGGTGCGGCCCGACTGGTCCCGCCGGTCCTGGAGCCGGTAAGGGTGGAGGCGTTGACGCAGGAGCCGGTGCCGACTCGGGTGCCTTCTTCGGCGAGTGTCCGGTGATGATGATTCCGACACTTGCAGTCGGCGATGGCGTCGGCGTTGGCGTGGCGGTCGCGGCCGTGATGCCGCTGTTCGCCGATGCGGCTGCGGCTGCGAGACCGCCCGCCGCTGCTGCAGCAGCTGCGCCCGTCACGACGGCGGTCCCGGCGGCTCCGGCCGCACTGGCTGCCGATGTGCCGGCACTGATTGCGGATGAGCCTGCGGCGCCTGCTGCGCCTGACGCTGCGGTCGATAACGTACCGCCGACGCCGAGCGCGCCCGCCGAGAGGACGTACTGGCCGACGACGACGCCGTTGACCGTCACGGTTGCCGTGAAGCCTTGCGCCACAGCCGTGAATACGACTTGCACTTGCGCGATGAGCCGCTGCTCCGGTGCCATTTCGGCGAGCTTGATCTCGTCGAGCGGATCGCCGTTGCGCAGGAAGGAGCGCAGCTCGTGGAGCGACGCGGTTGCCGGCAGATACGAGGTCTGCATCTTAGAGGCAGCGACTTGCACGTCGTTCGGCGTGGTCGAAAGCGTGTTGGAAACTTGCGTTACGTCCTGCGTAACTTTTCCGAGACCTTCGGTTCCGCGGACTGCGATCTGTGAGGTCGGCGTTTGGAATTTATAATTTGAAACGCCGCCGGCCGGGTGCTGCACTTTAAAACGGAACGACCCGTTGTAGACCGTGATTTGGTTTTCACCGCCGCTGCCTACTGGATGGAACGCACCAACCTGAATCGACGCGGCTTGCGCGATACGAATGACCGACGAATCGGGCATCACCAGGTCGGCGACGCCGCCGGCCTTCGTCACAACGTACCCGTTGTCGGGTATTTCTTGTTGGCCGGTGATCGGAATGTACGCCGAGCTCGCCGACTGCTGATAGCCGACGTCTCCCGAGATGCGCACGAGCGTCTTGACCATCACGGCAGGGGCAGCATGTGGCGCCTGCGTCAGCACAAATACCGCGGCAAGCGTCGCTGTAAGCAGACGCTGCATCGTGCGGCGACCCCAGGCCAAAAACATTCCCTACCTCCAGATCAAGTAAATCACGGGGCTGCTAAGTGATTGGTTGTTCAGCTATCGACCGTCCCCTGCGTGGGAAGGAAGGCTGTGAGGGGAATCGCCGTTTAGAATGAGCACGAAGGACACCGGCTACCAGCACCTCGCCGAGCGCTGGCGCAGCCTCTGCGAGCGCCGGTCGTGGGCCTTCCGTGAGGTCCCCTGTCCGGGGGGCGACCGCGCGCTTTTGCTGGCAGAATTCGGCCGCTCCGGGGCCCCTGTGGTGCACGTCACAGCCGGCGTGCACGGGGACGAGCCGGCCGCGCCGTGGGCCCTGCTAGCGATGGCGGAGGCCGGCATGCTGGACGAGCGGTTCTCCTATCGCCTATGGCCGTGTACGAATCCGTCCGGTTTTCGAGCGGGGACGCGTACCAATGCGGAAGGGAAGGACATCAATCGCAGTTTCAGTCCGGAAACGGCAACGCCCGAGTCGCGCACGATCATGCAGGTCAACGGCGGCTGCCGTTTTGCGTTCGCAATCGACATGCACGAAGATTTTGAGGCGGAAGGCTTCTACTGCTACGAGCCGGTCGTCGACGGTGCCGCACCGCTCAGCCAGGCGATTCTTTGGGCGATAGAAGCTGCCGGTTTTCCGTTGCAAACGCTCGACCATCTCTTCGATCTCGGATATCCGAAGGATCTGGCCGGAGTGGATCAGCTGCGCACGCTCGAGCGCGGGCGCGTCCTCGTGAACGCGAAAGCAGAGCGGCGCTTCTTTTCTGGATTGCCGCAGTCGCTCTATTTGTTACGTACGTCGACGCGGCGCACGGTGACGGTCGAGACGCCGCGCAAGCGAGCTTGGGACGATCGCATCACGATGCATCGCATCGCGGTCGTCAGCGCGCTGGCGCAGGCAATTCAACTCAACGCAGCCTAGTTGAGGAGCATGCCAGAGCGCGATTCCCTCGACGTCGACGTTCTCTTCGTCGGAGCAGGTCCGGCGAGCCTCGCCGGAGCGATTCGTCTGCGGCAACTTGCAGTGCAAGCAAATCGCGAGCTTTCGATCATGGTGATCGAAAAGGGCGGCGAGGTCGGCAATCACGGCATCTCCGGCGCCGTCGTCGATCCGCGCGCGCTCGACGAGCTGTTGCCGGATTGGCGCGCGCAAGCACCGGTTGAATCGCCGGTAACCAGCGACGAGCTGTGGTTCTTGACGGCGAACGGAAAGATCAAATCGCCGATGGTTCCGCCGATGCTGGACAATCGAGGCAAGTTCGTCGCATCGCTACAAAAATTGACGAAATGGCTCGGCGAACGAGCTGAGGCGGCGGCCGTCGACGTCTTTCCGTCATTTCCCGGGCAAGAGCTCTTATGGGAAGGCGATGCCGTTATCGGCGTGCGCGTCGGCGACAAAGGCGTCGACAAGCACGGAAATCCCAAACCGAATTACGAGCCCGGCCCGGATCTACGCGCGAAGATTACCATCTTAGGTGAAGGCCCGCGCGGCACGCTCGCAAAGCAGGCGATTCCACGTCTGCGTTTGTCGGAAGGCCGCGAGCCTGAAGTCTATGCAACCGGCGTCAAAGAAATTTGGCAATGCAAACCGGGAAGCGTTCCTCCGGGCATGGTGATTCACACCATGGGATGGCCG
>JBOHTT010000212.1:0-3326 GCA_050733775.1 Vulcanimicrobiaceae bacterium | reverse complement strand
CCATCAATGACACCTGGAGCATCACCGTCATGGACGTCAACGGCTATCTCGACAACGTCGGGCTGCACCAGGGCACGATCATCAATCCTACCGGGCTCACCCTCTCGCCCGGCATGAGCGTCACCATCGTGGGTTACACGGACGGAAACGTTTTCCAAGCCAACGAGATCGACACGCCGTATCAGTATTCGGGTCCGGCGCCTGTTCCGGTGTATTACGGCTCAGGCTACTGGTATCCGGGCTATGCCTACGGTTATGGTCCGTCGTTCAGTCTCGTGCTGGGCTTCGGCGGCGGCGGCTTCGTCGTCGAGCGCCATCCGTGGGGCGGCCGGTGGTGGGGTTCCACCACCGTGCATCCGTACGTCGGCTTCTGGGCAGGCCATCATTGGGATGGCGACTGGCATGCCGGGGCGGCGGCGTACGGAGCGCCGGAACGCCGATACACGGAATCACATGCGTACGCTCGTCCGGCCGGACCCGCATACCGCGCGCCGGAAGCGCGAAGCTACGCGCCCGCGTACCGGGGCGGTCAAAGCCGAAGCTATGCTCCGACGCAGCGGTACTCTGCGCCCGCGTCCGCGTATAGGGGAGGCCAAAGCCGAGGCTATGCTCCGACGCAGCGGTACTCTGCACCCGCGCAGCATTACGCCGCACCGGCTCAGCGGTATTCCGGCGGCGCGCGCTCGTACAGCGGTGCACGCGGCAGCTATAGTGGTGCTGCACGCAGCTATGGCGCCGGTGCGAGCGGTGGCAGCCATTACTCCGGCGGCCGCAGCAGCAGCAGCGGCGGCAGCCATTACTCCGGCGGTCGCAGCAGCAGCAGCGGCGGCAGCCACTATTCCGGCGATCGCGGCGGCAGCAGCCAGCGTCAACGCTAACGCGGGATACGCGCACAAGCAGAGAGCCTCGGTTCGACCGAGGCTCTCTTTTCTTATTGGGCTCCGCCGCCTTGATTCATGTGCGCTTCACGCCACTGTTCGTGCCGTCGCCACGACTTCATGAAGGCCTTCGGGTCGTTGCGCCACTCGGATTCGTGTTGCGAGTACCACTGCGGATCTTGCTGCTTGGCATACTGACGCGCCGTTTCGGCTTTCATCATGTGCCGTTGATGGCTCTGATCGTAGTAATACGGCTGACCGGTATCCGTCCATTCGATTCTAGGATGTGACGAGTCGTAGGCTCCCTGAGCCAGTGCGACCGCAGGAAGCATCGACGCCCCCGCGATGGTCAGTGCGGCAATGTAACGTCTGACGATCTGGTTCATGGCGGCGTTTCTACCCACTTTGACGGCCGGCCGTTACGCCGAACCGCCCGGCGGCCGAGCGTGGATCGAAGAAGAACCCCGGCGTAAACGCCGAGGCTCTTTTCGTTTGCGGCGGGCTGATTCGCCCGTTACCGTCGATCTTGGTCGTCGCGATCGCGATTGTTGTTATCCTGACGGTAGTCGCTGCTGTTGCGCTGGTAGCTTCTCCACTCGTTGTAGAAGCGGTCCGGCTGCGATTGATACTCGTTCTGGTGCTCACGATACCAGTCGGGATTTGATCGTTGGATCCAGTGCCGCTCCTCGTCGCGGTTCATGTAATGGCGCGAACGGTCTCTGTTGTAATAGTAGGGTCGATCGTTGTTCCAATACACTTGGCCTTGCTGCATGTCGGATTGGCCTTGGTATGAGCCGTCGCGGTCTTGGGCTGCCGCCAGCGCCGGAAGCAGCGCAATGCTCGCTACTCCGACTGCCGCGACAATCCGGTATGCGTTCTTTCTCATGCTGAAGCGCTACCCGCGCGGCTCAGCGCGCCAAACCGGCGGAGGTAGGCCCCGCTAAGCCGCTTACGTCTTTACCGTCGAGGCTTTGTAGATTTCGTCGATCGCTTGGGCCAGCGCTTTGTTGAATTCGTCGTCGGTCATTTGCGCTCGAAGATCTTGCACGAGCGCTCGCGAGAAGCTCGCGATCAAGCCGTGATTTTTCGCGAGCTTGTGATTGGCTTCGGTGCGCGTGTATCCGCCGGACAGCGCGACGACGCGCTGCACGCGTTTGTGCGCGATCACCGGCTCGTACAGATCGGCTTTGTCCGGAATCGTCACCTTGAGCATGACCTGTCCGTCGCGCATGGCGTCGAGATGACGTAATATCTCCTCGCACAGAATCGCTTCGGCGCCGGGTTTGTCCGGGCTCTTGATCGATACTTCGGGCTCGAGGATCGGCATGAGCCCGTGCTTCGCGACCTGCGCGCCGACCTCGAATTGCTGGTCCACGATGGCCTTAATTCCGCTCTTCGACGGCAGATTGATCGTCGAACGCTCTTTCGTCCCGTACACGCCGAGCTTTGCCGCGCGCGAGAGCAGCTCGTCGAGACCAGGGATCGGTTTCATCAAGCTGACGCCGTCGTTTTCGGCCTCGAGGCCCTTATCGATTTTCAGGAACGGTACGACGTCGCGCTCTTCCCAAAGGAAGGCCGGAACCTGTTTGCCGTTCACGCTCCCGTCCATCGTGCGCTCGAAGAGAATCGCCGCGATGACCTTGGCGCCGGTAAACGGCGGCGCGGTCATGATTCGCGCGCGAAATTCGTGCATGAGCTTAAACATTTCCGCGTCGCCGTTGTAGGCAGACTCCGGAATGCCGTACAGCTTCAGGGCTCCCGGCGTAGAACCGCCGCTCTGGTCGAGCGCGGCGATGAACCCCGGCTTGGAGGACATCTGCGCGCGCATGGATTGCTCCGCTGCCGTCTTTGCCATAGGGCCGGAGCATTCGCGCTAGAGCGGCCGTTCCCTCAGGGTCCCGCCGTAAGCAGCGGGCGCAATCGCCGGATGTCGCTCACGTTCTCCAGCGCGAAGATCGTCGCGATCAACCGCTCCGATCGCGCCTTTCCGATGACGCCGTTCACCGCCGTCGATGCCATCAACGCAAGGACGGCCCGCCGATTCACTTCACCCGTCTCAGCACATCGACGCCGACGATGTTCGGATACGTCGACCCGATGGCGTGCGTGGTAAAGGCCCGGTGCGTTCCGCTTCGTTGACGGTCAACGTTCCGAAATGTCCGAGCGAGCCGCGAACCGCTGCGGTATTTTCTGCAGCAGTGCCCTTCAAGCGCGCGTTCGATGCGAACTTCGGCAAATCGGGCCGCGTGACGACGATGGCGTACGTGCCATCAGGTTGAAAGATCGCAATGCCGGCTGGGTGTGCACCGAACGATTGCGCTTTGGTTCCGTCCTTATGCGTGTCGGTAACGGAAACGTATCGCCACGTCCCGATGAGCTGCGCGCGCAACGACGTTTGCTGCGCTGAAGACACACTCGAGGAGCCGGCGAAAACCAAGAAGGCAAGAC
>JBOHTT010000211.1:0-3204 GCA_050733775.1 Vulcanimicrobiaceae bacterium | reverse complement strand
CTTCGAACGTAATCGTAGCCGGAAGCGTCGTGAGGGCTTCGGCGGGCTGACCCTTCGTCCAGCCGCCGATCGCGACGACGCTGCCGCTTGGATCCAGCCCGGCGGCGACGATCTCGAGCGCCAGGCCGCCGTTGGTTTCCCAAATCGACGCCGTCTGCTGCGGCGGCCCATCGAAGAAGCGCGAGAAACTGCCGTCGTCGGCGCGCGCGGAGAGCGCGGCCTGCGCGTTCCGCAAAATCCACGTGCGCGCAAACGAGACGTGATAGTCGACTGCCAGGCTATTCATCGCTTCCACCAGGGGCTCGACGACGTCGTTCTCGCCTTGCAGGTTCACAAAGACCCCGCGCTCGTCGGAAAGCATCGTGTCGACGGCTTGGGCCGTCGCGAGTGCGTCGTTGAAGTACTGCATCTGATGCGTCAGGCCGAAGAGCTGCAACCCGTTCCAGATCATCTCGCCGTTCACGGAGGCAAAGAACCGGTGTGACTCTTGCACGCACGTTCCACCTTCGTCGATCACGTGCACCGTGTAGAGCGGGGCGGACGGATCGAGAAAGTAACGCCGGTCCATGACGTAGCGCGTGCGGGCGATATCGAGATATCGCGGTTTGAGCGTGGCCTTGTAGAGGAGGATCGCGGCTTTCGTTGCGGTCGCATCGGTTTCGAGCGTCTTGACCGCGCGTCCCGAGGTTTGCGGCTGCGGCTTCTGAAACGGAATTTGCGGGCACGCGCCGCCGATAAAGGTGCGCGATTCGCTTATATAGCGTAGTGCGGCTTCCGCGCGGGAGATCGCGTCGGGGTTGTTGTGCAGCATTTGCGCTTCGCGCATTGCGGTGACGGCGTCCCATGCCGGCGTGTCGCTCCACCAGGGGCACGGCCTGCTCGCGCACGGTTGCGGATACCGCGGCGAGGAGGCGAGCAACTCTGCGGCAATCTTTTCCAGCTTCGGATCGTGCGTCAGCTTCCACCGGAGATACAGCGCGTCGGTCGCAGCGTCGGCCCCCCAATCGCTATCCGAGTGGCGGCACGACTCCTGATTGCACAGTCGCCAATATCCGCCGCCCGCGTAATAGACGTCGAGCAGCGTTACGACGGCGTCGTTGCCGGCGGCGCCAAACGTCGAAAGCGGCGCCGCCTTGACGGTACCGCTGCTTTGCCAACAGAGAATCAGTGCGAGCACGAAGCCGCACGCCCTTGGGATAAGGGGCACGTCGCATTTTTTCGGCGGACGCCTGCGGCTTCCGGCCTGGCGAGCGTAAGGAATCTGTCCAGCAGGGGTTCCGTGCCATTACAGACCATTCGACCGCGTTGGTCGACACGGAAGAACACAGTTTACGGCGCGAGGTCACCCCGTGGGGCTCGTTCTCGTGGGGTTACTCGGATATCGGCGCCGACATTTTCGTTGCGCTCGGACTCGTGCTCGGCGCCGCAGCGGGCGCTTCGAACATTGCGTTCCTGTTTGCCGGACTCGTCTACGTCTGCGTCGGCCTTGCCTATACCGAATTGGCGGCGGCGTATCCCGTTGCAGGCGGCGGCCAGTACTTCGTCACGCGCGGACTCGGCGACGTCTTCGGTTTCATCGCGGGCTGGGCCGTGCTGCTCGACTTCACGATCGACATCGTGCTCTTCGCGTGGTCGTGCATCGGCTATCTGAGCCACCTCATCCCGCAGCTTTCCGGTTCGGCCAGCCCGTGGACGCATTTCTTTGCGATCTTGTTTGTGATCGTCGGTCTCGCAGTTCTCAACATCGTCGGCGTGCGCGAGAGCACGGCATTCCAAGGTTTTGTCAGCGCGGCCGACATCCTGAGCGAATCGGCGATTCTCTTCTTCGGGTTTCTCTTCGCGTTCGATCCGTCGCTGCTCATGCACACGATGCAGACGAACTGGCCGAACGCGTTTCAGCTCATGAACGGCATCTCGCTCGCCATCATTTCTTTCGTTGGACTGGAGTCGATTTCGCAAGCGGCGCAAGAGACGCGCCGGCCGTCGGCGATCATCCCGCGCACGTCCGTCGGGCTGATTCTGACGATCTTGATCTTTGCGCTTTCGTACTCGAATTTGGCGCTGGCGATGAATCCGCTGCAGCCGATTCCGCCCGACGCCCACGGCCACGTGCAGCCGTTCTTCGCGTTTCTCGGCAACGATCAGAACAACGACAAAGCCGTTGCCGTGCTGGCCTCCAACATTCCGTACTTCGGCGCACTCGCGGCGCTCTACGTTCCGGTACTCGGCGCGATCTTGCTCTTGATCTCGAGCAACTCCGGGGTTTTCGGGGCGTCGCGCATTGCCTACGGCATGAGCCGCGAGCGGCTGCTTCCCAGCATCTTTCAGCGCGTGCATAAAAAGTTTCGGACGCCGGCCGTCGCGATTGCGACCTTTTGCGGGCTTGCGATTGTGGTTCACATCTGGGCTGCGCTGCAAGGCTCTGCCGGCCTCGACTTTCTGGGCGACCTCTACGCATTCGGGGCGGCGACGAGCTACTCGCTGGTTTTTCTCGCGCTCATTGCGCTGCGCTTCAACGACGCCGACTCGCCGCGCCCGTTCAAGATCCCGATCAATATCCCCATTCCGTATGCCGGGGGCACGGTTGAATTCCCGGTCGTCGGCGTACTCGGTTTTTTCGGCATCTTCGCAATTCTGATCTTCGTGCTCCTAACGCACGACGTCGGGCGCATCGCGGGCCCGAGCTGGGTCTTCATCGGTTTGTGCGGTTACCTCATTTATCGCAAGCGTAAGCAGTTGCCGGTGCTGCGTTCGCGCCGCGTCGATCGCACGCAAGAGCAGATCGGAATTCTGCGCGACGCCGGCGAGCTGGAGATGATGGACGAGTTCATCGCACGTAAACGCTCCAAGAGCTAAGGCTTGAGAATCGTCGAGATTCGCGAGGACGTGGCCCCGATCGCGTCCTCGCTTCGCAATGCGTTCATCGACTTCAGCACGATGACCGCGAGCGTCGTTGCCATCGTCACCGACGAGCAACGTGACGGCAAAGCGGTAATCGGATACGGCTTCAACTCCAACGGCCGCTACGCGCCGCAAGGGCTTTTGCGCGAACGCTTCATCCCGCGTTTGCGGGACGCGTCGCCGGAGTCGATTCAGGACGCGCGCGGGCTCATCGACCCGCACAAAGCGTGGGCCGTCATGATGAGCAACGAAAAGCCGGGCGGGCACGGCGAACGTTCCGTCGCCGTCGGCGTCCTCGACATG
>JBOHTT010000210.1:0-7543 GCA_050733775.1 Vulcanimicrobiaceae bacterium | reverse complement strand
ACACGTCATCGTTCCAGGCATTGATTTGCGCCGGCGTCGCCGGCTGGCCCAGCCCGTACTCACCGGTCTTTGCCGCAAGCGCACTCGGAAGGAGCGCCGCGCACATGGACAGCGCGATAAGGCCCCTGACGAAATCACGCATGAACATTTGTCACCGTCCCGTCGGTAGCGATGTGCCAGCTTTGTACCGCATTCAAGTGGTAGGTCGAATTCAACCCACGGACCTTGACGAGATCCGCCAGCTTCGGTTGCACGTATCCCGTTTCGTCGTAGCAACGACTTTGGAGTACTGCTTCTTCGCCGTTCCATTTCCACGGGTAGACGAACCGCGTCAGCGCGATGGATTGCACGGGTTCGACCAATTGCGCCGCGTTCCACGTCTTGCCGGCGTCGGCCGACACCTCCACACGGCGAATCTTACCGCGACCGCTCCAGGCGAGACCCGCGATCGGACGCTCCCCCCTTTGCAGAATTTGCATGCCCGCCGACGGCTGCGTGATGACCGATTTGGCCTCCATCACGAACGTAAACATTCGCGCATCGCCGTTCGGCAGCAGATCGGTGTATTTCGAGGTCTCTTCGCGCGTGTAGAACGGCTGGCGTCCGACTTTGAGGCGGCGCAGCCACTTGATGTTCATGTTGCCTTCGAAACCGGGCACCAGCAGACGAAGCGGATAACCTTGTTCCGGACGCAACGCCTCGCCGTTTTGGCCGTACGCGAGAATCGCATCGTCCATCAATTTCTGCAGCGGAATGCTGCGGTCCATGACCGCCGCGTCCGCGCCCTCGGCCAAAACCCAGGCCGCGCCCGACTTCACTCCCAGGTCATTCAGCAGGACCGAGACCTTTACGCCGGTCCACTCGGCGCCGCTGAGCAGACCGTGCGTAATCTGAACCGTCTTCCCAGTTGCTTTCGCCCACTCGGTCAATCCGTTGCCGGAGCATTCCAGAAAATGGACGACGCTCACGGGTGGATATCGCTTCAGATCGTCCATCGTGAAGACGCGCTCGTTGTCGACGAGGCCGTGAATGAGCAGCCGGTGCTGGGCAGGATCGATATTCGGCACACCCCCGTGATTGCGCTCGAAGAACAGGCCGTTAGGCGTGATCGTTCCATGCAAATCTTGCAGCGGCGTGAAGTCCCACGATGTCAACGCGGTATCGGTGTCGGCATTGAGCTTGACCGGGACGCGCACGACGCCTTTTTCGAAGGGCGATGGCGAGCCATACGGACGCAGAGGAGCGCCTTGTTCGAGCGGCCGTTCCGGAAGTACCGGCGTCTCGGCAGCCTCCGCTGGTGGAGTTCTTGTAAGTGCCGCGCTCGCGAAAAGAGCGCCGCCGATAAATCCGCGACGCTTTACGTACCGATCGTTTGAGCCCATGAGACCTCCTCTCGATCGTTTATCGATCAGTCATCTTGCCACAGGTACACGTTGCCATTTTCGGTCTTGATGCGAAAGCACTGAAGCGGGCTCTCGGCGAGCCCTTGCGGATCGCCGGTTGCGATGTTCCACTGCCAAAGATGTTGGTGGCACGTCAGCGTTTGACCGTCGAACATACCCTCTTCGAGCGGTGTGTCCAAATGCGGGCACGAGGCCTGACACGCAAAATACGTGCCGCCGCCGTTGAGCAGCAACACTTCTTGGCCGTCCTCGGTAGGGAGTTGCTTCATCGTTCCGGGTTCCACCGACCCGGCCCCGGCTATTTTCTTCCATGCCATGACTGCGGCTACGAGAATTTGTCATAGCGGATAGCAGCCCCGCTGTGCTTTAGGTCCATCAGCAACATTCGAAGTGCGGCATCCACCATGGGAGGGGGCCCCGCCACATAAACGATCGTGTCCGCAGGCGCCGCGCCGAGCGATCGTTTATCGACTTCATGGATGAAGCCCCGATCGAAATCGAGCTCGGAGTAGGCCCGACGAAGCTCGTCAGACGCTTCTGCATGTGAAAGACCGACGACGATGCGTACCTTCCCCGGGAACGCACGCGCGTGCTCGCGCAATTCCTGTAGATAAAAGGCGTCCTGCGGCGTGCGCACGCCGAAATAGACGGTCGCGTTATGGCGCTCGAAGTGCTGGGATGCAGCACCGTGCGCGAGAATCGACATCATGCCGGCGATACCAGATCCACCGGCGATGCAGACGATATGGCGGATCGCAGCCGGATCGAACGTGGCGCGACCGAGCGGACCAAAGAGACGCACCTCTTCGCCGTCGCGCGATTGTGCGAAGAGCCAATCGGTGAACGCACCGCCAGGCACGTGCTTCACTAAGAATTCAAGGTTGCACGGGTCGGGGTCAAAGTTCACCATCGAGTACGAGCGCGCACCGGTGACGCCACTCGTTTCGAGCAAGACGAATTGTCCGGCTTCGAATGGCATGGGCTCGTCCAGTTGTACGTTGAAGGCCAACACGTCCGCCGTCAGCTGCCGGCAACCTCCAATTCGACCTTGCAAATACCGTGGAACGAACCGCGGACGGGTCGCTTCGGTGAACATCGGGATTTCCAGCGCAACATCCGCGCGCGCCACGCTTTGGCACATGAGAACTTCGTTGCGCGCAGGTTTCGTATATTTTCGTCCTGGCGCATCCGGCCACGCGTATTCCGTCTCGCCTGCAACGACCGAGGCACGGCACGTTCCACAGGTACCGCTGGCGCATTCGTACGGAAGCGCTAAACCGGCCCGTAAGCCTGCATACAGAATATGCTCTCCCTCGTCGCAGGGAAACTCGCGCGTTACTCCTTTGGCCGTGATTTGCGCGCGATGCGAGAGATTACAACGGATAATGCGTTCCGATGCCAAGGTTGCGCGTCTCGAGCCGCACCTCACGTGCAACGAATCGCCAACCTTCGGGCGTCGCTCGCACTTTGTCGTGATATCGTCCGAGCGCGAAGGGTCGCGTCGTTCCGCCATCGAGCTCCGTTCGATAGATCACGACACTCGAAATGGCCGAATAAAGGCCTTCTTCCGTTTGCGCTTCGATGACGTAGACATTCATATGACGCGTAAAAGCCGACTGGTCGGTGTTATGGCGCGGCAGGTGCTTCACCAACGTCGTGAGCCCGTCGAGATCGAGATCCAAGAACACGACGTCCTTCCGGATCTCCGGACTCCAAGCGCTGATCGAATACGTGAAACCCTCGGCGCAAACATCGATCCAGTCCTTGAAATTCCGCGCGTCAAGCGACAGGCAGATCCGATACAGAAAATCGCTCAGCGAGCGATGCGTCTCACCGCCGAGCGAACGAGACATTGTCGTTTCGGTCATTCGTGCTTCCCCGAAGAGCGGCCGTTGCCGTTACGATGCTCGCCGGCAGCACTCGACGGCCTGCCCATGCGCGCGCTCCACTCGGCGTAGAAATGTCGCATCCCGATCTCGTCGTGTATCGTACGGTCCTCTTCTCTACCCTGAACGATGTAGGTCTGGCCCTTGCCCAGCGCGCGGCCCTGACCGTGAACGCCGAGCAGATCTTCGTGCAAGTTGCGGCCGAACGGTCCCCAGATAGAGTTGTAATCGCGAACGCGCTGCTGCCGTTCGTCGGGCGCGTCCCGCTTGAGACCGAGGCCGCGGTATTCGATATACGTCGACGTCGGCGAAATCGGAATGATGGTATCGATGCGGAGCGAGGATCCCCGCAAGTTGTACGTGATCCCCGGAAAGAGGTCCACCATCTTCCACTGATTGAGCTTCATGCCGGGGAACGAGAGGTCGCGCCCTTTGAAACCCTCGTAGGCTTCATAGTTCACGATTTGATCGCCGACCTCAGCATGACCGTTCGGGAACGGCGTGTACCGGCGCTCGAAGTATCCCGGTTGCAGCATGCTCGTCTGCCGGTTGTGGTAGTGCATATAGTCGTGGTAAAACTCGCTGTTGGTGTCGTGCCACAACTTGAAGTTCGTGTCGACTTGTGCGCGGTGGAAAGTGAATACTTCGAGCGGCTCCGCCTCCATGCTCGGCAACATGCCGTCGAGCGCGTGGCCGATGAACTCGGCGAGCGGACCGCCGTCGTCGTCCAGATTGACGTACACGAAACCACCGAAGCCTGTCTCACATTTGACTTCGCGAAGCCCGAAGTCGGCTTTGCTCAACCGCTCGCCGTAGCCGGCCTGCTCGCGAGGGATGTCGACGCAGCTGCCCTTGCAGTCGAACGCGAATGAATGAAAGATGCAGATGAGATGCTTCGCGTTCCCTGATGGGTTATAGAGGATCGTATTGCCGCGGTGCGGGCAAACGTTGAAGAACGCTCGAATTTTCATGTCGTCGCCACGCACGATGGCGAGATTCTTGCCGGCCGGATGACGGAAGGTTCGATAATCGTACTTTTCCGGCACTTCGCTCTCGTGGCACGCGAGGAACCAAGTTTTTGAAAAAATCTTCGCGCGCTCTTCCGCGAAGATTTCCGGATCGGTGTACACCGCCGGATCGACGAAGTGTGTCGACGGTAAACGAGGTTTTTCCAGCCACTGCGATGCGGAACGCGCCATTCCTTATTCCTCCAGGTCCTGCGTGCGAGGCCGTTTTCGCGCTAGAATTATAGCACCCCGCTCTAAAGACGGCCTAAATGGCGCCGCCGTCTAGTTCGCCGAGCTCGGATCGAAGCGGTAGCCGACGCCGGGAACGGTGAGGATCATCTTGGGTTGGTTGGCGTCGTCCTCCAGACGATTGCGAAGCCGTCCTACGTACACCCAGAGGTATTCCGTCTGGTCGGTGTATTCGGGGCCCCAAACGGAGCTGAGCAGCGCCTCGTGCATGACGACTCGCCCGGGGTTTTTGACCAAGGCACAGAGCAGTTTGTACTCCGTCGTCGTCAGTGTTACCGGCTTGTCGCCTTTCCGGACTTGGCGTGCACCAAAGTCGATCGTGATGTTTCCGACGCGTAATGGAGCACGCTGAATCTCCCCTTGCGCGATACGGCTTCGGCGAACGGCAGCCCCAACGCGAGCAAGCAGCTCTTCCATACCGAACGGCTTGGTCATATAGTCGTCGGCGCCGATGTTCAGGGCTTGCACTTTGTCGCGCTGTTGTCCACGAGCGGACAGCATGATGATCGGCGAGTACGAAAATTCACGAACCTCTTCGCAGACGGCGAACCCGTCTTTACCCGGCATCATGATGTCCAAGATGATGACGTCGGGCTCTCGTTTCGCAGCCAGCTCTACCGCCTGCGTTCCGTCCTCGGCCGAGATGACGTGATAGCCGGCCAGCTCCAGCTCCGATTTGAGGAGACGAACGAGGCCCGCTTCGTCGTCGGCCACCAGAACCGTCACCTTATTTTCCACGCCTACAATCCTTCGCCGCTGGCCGCAAGCTTCACCACGAGATAGAAGGCGAGCAATAGAACGGAGACCCCGACAAATTTGCGCAATCGTTCCGCACCGATGCGTTGGTGTAAGATCGAGCCGGCGATCACGCCGGCACAGCAATATATTGCCAGCGCGGCGGCGAGCCGGAAATCCACGTGCCCGAAAACGATGTGTCCGACCGCGCCCGAAGCCGCCGAAAAGATGGAATTCGGCTGGCTAATGGCAATCGCGGTGGCCGGCGCTGCACGCAGCATCAACATCACGGGGACGAGCACGGCGGGCCCACCCACACCGGTCAAACCGGAACCGATGCCCGCCACGATACCGCAACCGAGCAACGTCACCGCATCGAACTGGCGGCGGCCGGAAGCCTCGCCTCCGGCCGGCTTTCGCAGCGCCGAGACGCCGGTGATGAACAGAAAGAACGCAAAGCATGCCGTCACGATCGCAGGGGGAAGCATCACGCTGATCTTTGCGCCCGCGATGCCGCTCACGACGCTTCCGGCACTGGTAATCAGCGCGGCGCGCCAATCGATCGCGCCGTGCCAAGCATAGACGATCGTCGCGACGATCGCGGTCGCCGTGAACGTCACCAGCGACGTTCCAATCGCAGTCTCGAGCGGAATCCCAAACCAAACGAGCAGCGGAATGAGAAAGACTCCGCCGATGCCCACGATGCCGATCGAGACGCCGATGGCTCCCGTGCCGGCAAAGACCGCAATCATCTAAGGAGTCCCGGTCCGCGCCCGTGGCAGCGCAAAGAACACGGTGGTTCCTTTGTGCTCGTCGGAGTCGAGCCAAATACGCCCACCGTGTGCGTTCACGATGCCGCGCGCGACATACAATCCCAGGCCGCTGCCGTCGCTCTTTCCGTTACCGCCGCGATAGAATCGCTCGAAGACGCGTGCGCGCTGCTCCGGCGGAATGCCGCGTCCGCGATTGTGAACGGAAAAGACGATGGAGTCGCCGTCGGGCGCCAATCCGACGGCGATCGCCGCGTCTTTGCGAGAGTAGCGAACGGCGTTACTCAGAAGGTTGTCGAGCACTTGCTCGATGCGTTTGCGATCGACGCTGACGAGCGCGCCGCGCGCGTCGCCGCTGAGCGACAACCGGCGATCCGGTGTGGCTTTGCGCCATCTTGCCACGACCGAGCGCAGTAACGTCGCTGGATCGACGTCGTGCACGTCCAGCTCGAAGATTCCTTGATCCAGCTTCGAGATGTCGGTGAGCTTGCGAACGAGCTCGTCCAGGCGCAGGCTTTCGAGATCGATCGTCTCGAGGTATTCTCTGCGCAACGACAGACTGCGCGCTTTCGATCGATCTAGCAGCGCCGAAGCGTATCCGCGGATCAGCGCGAGCGGCGTCCGAAGCTCGTGCGAGACCAGCGAAATGACCTCGCTCTTCATCTCGTCGACGTGCTTTTCGAACGTCACGTCGCGACAGAGATAGCCGCGGCCGCGCCGTGACCCGTGTGAATCGAAAACAGCGAAACGCGTGAACCTAACCATGACGGCGGGAGAGCCCGACAGCGGGACATCCAGTGTGGGGAATCCGCTTCCCGTGCGGTCGAGCTCGAGCATTTCGACGAGGGTGCCGGACGGCTCCGTCGATTGCCGCGCGATGCGCCCGATGAAGTGCTGCACCGATTCGCCGAGCGGCTCCGCGTCGTCCAACCGAAGCAACGCTCTCGCCTGACGATTCATATAGACCACTCGCTCGTCGAGATCGACGAGCACCAGGCCTTCGTTTATGCTCTGAACGACGCTCTCTAACCGTGCACGCTCTCCGCGTAAGCTCTCGTAAAGCCGCGCGTTCTCGACGGCGATCGCCGCTTGCGAAGCGAAGCTCGTGAGAGCGTCGATTTCCTCGGCCGTAAAATGATGAACGGAGCGATAGCCGATCATGAGACACCCACTGGGTGCGTCCATGATCTGAAGCGGAACGCCGAGTACGGAACGCAAGCCTTCCGCAAACGAGATCGGGAATTCAGCAGCAGCGTTCTTACGTTTGCGCAAATCCTCGATGATGACGGGCCTGCCCGTCGACATTGCGCGTCCCGCGATTCCGCCCCGTTCCGGAAAGATGACGTCAGGATAGTCGGTGCGGCAACCACTCCACGCACGCCATACGAACTTCGGCGATTGGTCCTGTACGAGCGCGAAACCGGCGACGTCGCACCGCAGCAACTGCCGGCAACGTTCGGCGATCAGCATGAGCAGTTGATCTAGATCTTGCA
>JBOHTT010000209.1:0-1610 GCA_050733775.1 Vulcanimicrobiaceae bacterium | reverse complement strand
GATGAAATCAGCACGGGAACGAACCACGTCCAGCCCGGTTTCCCACGAAACGCGACGCCGGCGCGCGCGTACGCGCGTGCCGTGGGACGAAGCTCTTCACCCGTGATGCCGCGCAAAACCGGTGCCGCAATCGTCCAGAAGATCATGAGCGCACTGCTTGGATTTCCGGGCAATCCGATGACCGGTTTGGTGCCGATTGCCCCAAGCACCGTCGGCTTTCCCGGACGCACCCGCAGGCCGTGCACGACGACGCCGGGTTCTCCCAGCCGATCGACGACGCGCGGCGTGAGATCGCGAATGCCGACCGACGAGCCGCCGGTAAGCAAGACGGCATCTGCGCGCGCGAGTCCGTCGCGCAACGTTGCTTCGAGGGCCGGCTCTTCATCAATTGCGCGCGGCAAGTGCAGCGGCTCGCCTCCGAGCTGACGGATCGCACCCGCGAGCGCGAAGCGATTTGAATCGCGCACCTGACCTGCTCCAGGACGCTTCGTCAGATCGACAAGCTCGTCGCCGGTTGAGATGATCGCGACGACGGGACGGCGCCATACGGGGACCTCAGCGTAGCCGAGCGTCGCGAGCACGCCCATCGCCGCACCGTCGATGCGGCGGCCCCCGGACAGAATGCGATCGCCGGGTTCCATGTCTTCGCCGGGCGGCGTGATCGCATCGGCTGCCTTCGGCGCTTTGGTCGGCGTAACGCGGCCGCCGGCTTCCTCGGTGTCTTCGACCGGCACGACGGCGTCCGCG
Source organism: Vulcanimicrobiaceae bacterium (assembly GCA_050733775.1). GTDB lineage: Bacteria > Vulcanimicrobiota > Vulcanimicrobiia > Vulcanimicrobiales > Vulcanimicrobiaceae > JAFAMS01. The sequence goes on along the minus strand of JBOHTT010000209.1, from coordinate 863 downwards.
CCGTCCGGCAAAGCGCCCCCGGTAGGAATGCGCATCGCTTCGCCGGGACCGAGCGGCGCGGGCGCGGGATGGCCCATGAGAATCTCGCCGGTAATCGTGCGTGCCGCCATCCCGTCTGAGGAGCGCATCGCAAAGCCGTCCATTGTCGAGCGCGGATGCGACGGGTAGCGAGCGTCAGCGACGGCATCCTCTGCGAGGATGCGTCCGAAAGCGGCATCGAGCGGTACGCGCTCGACGCCCGGCGGCGCGAGCGCGACTCGTGCGCGATACGCCAGAATTGCTTGCGCGGGCGCGAGCAGCGACGACGGTTGAAACGACTGGCCCGGTAGGAGGGCACCTGAGGAGCGCATAACGGGCCCGTTCTGCTCGATATCGGTCTTATCCGTCGCGATCCGGAAGGTGTCCGCCGAGCGGCGGCACGGAAGGGCGACGCATCGTGGGTTGATCCCGTCCTCGAATTGGACGCGCAGCGCCGAGAGGCCCAGACGCGCCTCGATATGGCGCGCGCAGCTAAAAATAATGTCACCAAGGAAATCGCGCGGTCGTCCGATCATACCGCTGCCGCATTGCAGCACGCTGACAGCCTACGTAGCATGGACAACGAGATTAAGCTTTACGAGGTACTGTTAGGCCGCTTACCTCAACGGATCAGCGAGTTGCTCGGCGATGTGCCCAACCTTCCGGACCCTAGCGTTCCAGACGGCGAGGGCCCCGACGACAACATCGAAGTACGGCGTTGGGGAGCGCGTCCGGCATTCGACTTTGCGCCGAAGCCGCACTGGGAAATCGGTGAAGCGCTCGGCGTTCTCGATTTCGAACGCGCGGCGAAACTTTCCGGAAGCCGTTTTACGCTCCTCAGCGGC
>JBOHTT010000208.1:0-3871 GCA_050733775.1 Vulcanimicrobiaceae bacterium | reverse complement strand
AAACCGGTTGTGACTGCCGGCACAGACGTCTTCGGGCTCGGCGACGCAGCGCTCGAGAAACCGCAGGAAGTCGTGCGGCAGATCGACCCAATCGACGACGTTTTCGGGCTCGGCATGTTGAAGGGCGCTTAAGCAAGGGCTTATCGCACAGCGCGCTATCGGGGTATAGGTTTCGCATGCCCGTTGTAAACAGACGAGGCCGCGAAAGGAGCAATACTCAAGAATGCGCTTGCTGATGACTGCAGCGATATTCAGTCTGGCCGCCGCCATGATGGCTGCGCCGGCTGTCGCGCAAACGAGGGTTCAGATCGAAGTAACCGGACCTCACAACCCCTACTGCGGAGCTTGGCAGAACGGAACGTGGGTGCCGAACGGAAACTGCATCGAAGAATCTGCGCCCACAACTTCCAATAGCACGACCACCATCATAACGACGCCGCAAACCACGACGACGACCGACCGCGATCGCGACATGGCTCGCGACCATGGCCGTTCGTTCGAGCGGATCCGTGGCACGATTACGTCGGTCAACGGTCACATGGTGACGATCCAGCAAAGCGATCGTTCGCTCGTGATCAACGACTCGCCGGCACTCGCAGCCCAAAACAGCGGACGCGTTGCGGTGGGCCGTCAAGTAACCGTCCACGGTTACTGGGAGGACGGTCAGTATTTCGCGACACGCTTAGAGTAGCTGGTCGCAAATAACGCCCGCGTAACCGCCGCCTTTACAGGCGGCGGCCTTTTTTTGCCATAAAGGCCCAGCGATGCTAACCGTCCTGGATCCTCAGGTGCGCGCCGTGCTCGAGCGCATCGACGTCCCGTATGAGATCGTCGAGTGCGATCCCGCTCTCGCCGACACAGCCAACTTCGTCAAAAACTACGGCTACTCGCTCGATGATTCGGCCAACGCCATCGTCGTCATCGGCAAGTCCGACCCGCCGCGCTACGTCGCGTGCGTCGTCCTCGCCAACACGCGGCTCGACGTCAATCGTGCCGTGAAGCGCAAGCTCGGCGTTCGCGCATCGTTCGCATCGGCCGACGACGTCGCGCAGCTGACCGGCATGACGATAGGCGGCGTCACGCCGATCGGCATTACGGATATCCCGATCTGGGTCGACGCTCGCGTCATGACTCGCGAAAAAATCATCATCGGCGGCGGTAACCGCGCGTGTAAGATTCTCACGTCGCCTGAGATCTTTCGCGCGCTGCCGAATGCCGAGATCGTTGAGGGCCTGACGGAGCCGGCCGCCGCTCCCTAAGGCGCGAAGCGCTCGCGCAGCGTCTTCTTTGAGATTTTTCCCGACGCCGAGTATGGCATCTCATCGACGAAAACGATGCGTTCCGGAATCCACCAGCTCGCGACTTTCGGTCTCAAGAATTCGATTATCGCCGCCGCATCGAGCGAGCTTCCCGCGGCGCGACGAATGACCAGCGCCGGACGCTCGCCCCATTTTTCGTCCGGAATTGCGATCGCCGCAGCCTCGTCGACTTCCTCATGGCCCAGCGCGACGTTCTCCAAGTCGATCGAGCTGATCCACTCGCCGCCGGACTTGATTAGGTCTTTGGCGCGATCGCGAATCGTGAGATATCCATCCGACTCGAGCGACGCAATATCGCCGGTCCGGAACCAACCGTCTTCGGTAAACGAGTACGCTGTCGCTTCGGCGTTCTCGTAATAGGCGCTCGCGACCCAAGGACCGCGAATGTACAGTTCTCCCTGCGCGATGCCGTCGTCGGGCAGCGTTGCGCCGTTCGAATCGACGATTTTCATATCCACGCCGAACAGACAGTGACCGGCTTTCGCATGGGCAGCGAGACGGCGTGCCGAGTTGTCCTCCTGCGGTCGCAGACATCCCGACGTGCAAACCGGGCTGGCTTCCGTCATTCCCCAACCGTGATGCACATCGATCCCCATGCCCTCGAAGGCTCCGATGAGCGAGGGGGCTGCCGCCGAGCCACCAACCCGCAACGACTTGAGCGTCGATAGGCTCTTGCCGTTTTCTTGCATGTAGGTCAGCAGGCGCAGCCAAATGGCCGGAACGCCGCCGGCCGCCGTCACGCCCTCCTGCTCCATCAATTCGTAGATGCTCGCCGCGTCATAGCCGGCTCCGACCATCACGAGCTTCGAGCCGATCATCGGCGCGGTGTAGGGCGAACCCCATCCGTTGACGTGAAACATCGGTACCAGCGGCATCACGCAATGTAAGATCTTTCGTCGCGAATTTTGATCGACGCTGTTGCACGACATCGCGTGCAAGAGCGTCGAACGATGGCTGTACAGCACGCCCTTCGGCGCGCCGGTCGTGCCTGACGTGTAGCACAGAGACGATGCCGTACGTTCGTCGAAAAGAGGCCAATCGATCGTTTTCGGCTGCGCCGCGAGCAGCGTCTCGTAGCAGAGCGCGTTCGGCAACGACGTCTTCGGCATCGTGGCTTCGGCCGTCAAAATGACGTAACCCCGCACCGAGGGCATTTTCGAAGCGATCGCCTCTAAGATCGGCACGAACGTGAGATCGACGAAGATATAGCGATCTTGCGCGTGGTTGATGATGTAGGCGATCTGGCTCGCATGCAAACGCGGATTGATCGTGTGCAGCACCGCGCCGATCCCCGAGATTCCGTAGTACAGCTCGAAGTGACGGTGCGTGTTCCACGCCAGCGTGCCGACGCGTTCGCCCCGCTCGACGCCCAATGCCCGCAGCGCGTTTGCGAGCTGCGCCGTACGCTCTGCCGCCTCACCGTACGTGTAGCGGTGAATCGGCCCTTCGACCGTGCGCGTCACCACTTCGACGTTGGAATACCATCGTGCCGCATGCGTGAGGATCGAGCTGATCATCAGCGGCACGTCCATCATGAGCCCCGGCATCGAGGTCGAGGCGTTCTCAGTAGCCCAGATAGGATTTCCGTACGCGTTCATCCCGCGTAAGCTCCTCGCCCGAGCCGGATAGCGCAACGCGCCCTGTCTCGAGGACGTAAACGCGTGAAGCGATCGCGAGCGCCATCGTCGCATTTTGCTCGGCAACTAAAATCGCCATGCCCTGCTCGCGATTGATTTTGCGCAGCAGCTCGAAGATCTCGTGCACGATCAGCGGCGCAAGTCCCAGCGACGGCTCGTCGAGCAACATCAGTTTAGGCGCCATCATCAGCGCGCGGCCGATCGCGAGCATTTGCTGCTCGCCGCCGCTGAGGGTTCCCGCTGCTTGTTTCTTGCGCTGCTCGATCCACGGAAAATAGGAAACGACGCGCTCGTAACGTTCCTTGACGCGCCGCGAATCGGCTAAATAGCCGCCGAGTGCGAGGTTATCCCATACGCTAAGCTCCGAAAGCGTTCCGCGGCCCTCGGGAACGTGCGCGATTCCGAGGCGTGCAATGTCCTCCGCCGCACGCGATCCCAGTGCTGCGCCGTCGAAGACGATCGTGCCCGAACGCCGGACGATGCCGCTGATGGCTCGCAAGCTCGTCGTTTTTCCCGCTCCGTTCGCGCCGAGCAGCGCGACGATACTTCCGGGCTCGACGGCGAACGAAACGTCGTGCAGCGCTTCGATTTCGCCGTAGTTTGCGCGCAGTGAGGAAACGTCGAGCAGCGCCGTCATAGGGTCCCGAGATACGCTTCGATGACGCTTTTGTTCTGCGAGATGGATGCGGGATCGCCTTCGGCGAGTTTGCGACCGGAGCTCAGGACGATGATGCGATTGCACACGCCCATGACGAGCTGCATCTGATGTTCGACCATGAGGATCGTCGTACCGAAATCGCGATTGACGCGTGCGATCGTGTCGCCGAGCCGGCCGATCTCTTCGTGTCCGAAGCCCGCTGCGGGCTCGTCGAGCAGCAAGAGCTTCGGCTTCGCCGCGAGCGCACGAGCCAACTC
>JBOHTT010000207.1:0-2468 GCA_050733775.1 Vulcanimicrobiaceae bacterium | reverse complement strand
TCACACCCGAATACGTTGTCAACGCGAACATGTCGTTTCCGGGGGGCGCCGAAACAGTCGCCGTACACGAGAGCGCGCCTCCGGCCTGAGAAACGCAGGTCTTCGTCCCTATAGTCAAATTCATCGTGTATGGGACGGCCTTCGAGCTCGGCGATGCGCCGTTAACCTGCAAGAGCGTAACGACGAGCGATTGAGGTAGAGTCGTCGCAGCCGCCGCTCCGGGCACAGCGATCGAGAACGACGCCGTTCCCGTCGCATTAGCGCTTTGCATTGCCTGCGTGTTCGCTGGGACAATCGCCGACGAGCGACCATGACAGCCACCCAGCACGAGAGAAACGAAAGCCAATCCGGCTATGAGCCGCACACGTTTAGGCATGTCGATTTCTTTAGGGAGAAAGTGAGTTCGGCGACTCTCGTTTTCAGTCGAGAATCGCCGAAGAATGTGGAGTGTGACGCGGGTTACCGAGTTACACCGGTACGGTATCCTTTTGACCCAAAACGTGCCAATCGGTGATGACGTATTGCCGACCGGACGACGTCGTCAACGTTCCGTTACCGAACGCGTCGACCGAAATCGTTGCGGTGGCGCTGTCCTTGGTCGCCGTACCGTAGATGAAGAGCGGGTTCGTCGGCGATTGCGTTTGATCGGTCGCAATATTGAGGACGTAGCCCCCGACCGTCGCGTTGCTGACGGTCAAGTTCGAAAGAACACCGCCGGTATAGGTGGACGTGAAGGGATACGTGTTGGTGCCCCCCATTTGGGTTCCACCGGTGATCGTGAGCATTGGGTTCGAAATCGGGCAGCTGGTGTTCTGCGTGCCGATTCCGAGGTTCAAGCCTCCGATGGCGCCGGAAAAGGACATTCCGACGCGCGTTGCGGTGTAGGTCTCAGACCCGCCGTTGTTCGAGTAGCTGCCACTGGCGATGCCGTTCTGGTACCCGTAGGTGACTCCCAGATGCGGGAATCCGGTGGCGTTGAAACCGGCCGAATCCGTGCAATACGTGCGGGTGAACGGCGGCGAGGCCGGCGGCCCGGCAACCATCACTTGTTCGGAACCGTCGATGATGTACCTGACGCCGGACAGTGCGACAAACGCGCTGTCGACTTCATCGTAGCCGGTGGCGGCCTTCGGATAGCCGTTCGGCGTGAACGACGCGTTCGTAAAGATGTTGGACTCAATACGTACCGCAATCGGCGTCGGATTGCGCGGTGCGTAGATGGACACAGTGCGGTTCACCCTCTCAGAGCCTGCTCCGAGGGAGGTCCAGATACGAATGACGTCATGCGCCAAAATCGTACAACCGGTGTCGAAAAACACTTGGGCTTCCGTCGAGTTGGAATCGCCGTGCTTGTCGGGCACGAAGGTCTCCGTGCCGTTCACGCAACCGGAGTTGCCGCTGGCCGGGAAGCGACTCACAAGGCCCTGCGTCAAGCTGTCCATGCTGTAGTCGCTCTGACCCTGGAGCACGGTAGTGATCGACTCAACCGCTGAGATCTGGTTCAGCTCCTCAGTCGTGGAGCCGCTGGCATTGCTTGCCGCCCCGGGGAGGCCCGCGTGCCCCCCGCCTCCGCCGCCGCCGCAAGCCGCCAGAACCAGCGTGGAGCAGATGGAGAGCGCAAGAAGAAGTCTGCGCATTGAATCGCCCTTTCAACACAAAAAGCCACCGGTAGTGGGGGCACGTCTTGTCCGACAATGGTTGCAGGCGAGCGCCAGGCTCTCCTCTGAGGAAACGCTCGTTTCGACAACTTGGCCGGAGGGGTATCCGAACTGGCGCTACGTGTTAACTAATGGCGTCCAGGCCAACGTCACCGCATCGCAGACGTCGTATTTGCTTTCGCGAAGGGCTCCGGCGGCATCGAGAAGCGTCGCGCCGGTCGTCCTTACATCATCGAACAGCACGAGGTTTCCGCGAGGTTCGACGAGCTTTGTATTGACGGCGAATCGGCCCGTCGTCGCGATCCTCTCGGAGCGGGAGCGGCCCTGCTGCGCGGCATTACTAGGACGCCGTAACATTTCGGCAACATCGACGCCGCACTGCACTTGCAGCAGACGCGAGAGCAGAACGGTCTGATCGTAGCCGCGCTCCGCGATTCGCCGGGGCGTGGTCGGAATCGGAACGAGCGTCATGCTTCTTTCGACAAGCGGTTCGAGGAGTGCCGCGAGATCGGGGGCGAACGAGCGTCGCCCTCGTTTGAACTCGACGATTGCCGTGCGCAGCGCACCGTCGTACGGCAGCGCCGCGCGCATGGAAATGCCGCCCAGCACGATCCGTTGCGCCTCGCCGCCGGCGCGCGCGCACCGTTCGCACAACAGCACGCCGTCACGCTCGCAGCCGATGCACGCCCGCGGAAAGAGCAATGCGAGGACGGCGTTCCACACGCTGCTCTTTGTCGCGCGACGTCGCAATGACAAGGAAGGAGGCCCGCTTGCGCGGGCCTCCTGGACTCAATTTCTGCAGGCGGACGC
>JBOHTT010000206.1:0-2350 GCA_050733775.1 Vulcanimicrobiaceae bacterium | reverse complement strand
CGCGAGGAGACGTTGCGCAGCGTTCCCTCGCGCACGGCGGCGACGTACGCACGGCCAGGCGCAGGGTGACGTTCGTAGACCCGCCGCAAATCGGCGAGGACGTCGCCTTGCTTCTTCTTCGAAAACTGGTCGCCGGAATCGCGGACTAGCCACTCAGCCGTAACGTGCGGTACGTGAACGAAATCGAACGCCTCGGCAAGACGAATTTGGATTTCCTGATCCGCAAGCACGAAGCTCTCGTCGAAGACGCCTTGACGCTCGAGCGCACTTTTCCGCACCATCATCGCATTGCCCGCGATCGGCGACGAAGCGTACACCTCGACGCTGTCGACGGGATGACAGAACACCGAGCAGTTGTAGCCGCTCGTCACGAATGCGTCTCCACTCCTCGACTCATACCGGATCAGCACGTTGCCGTGCGCGACGGATGCTCCGGTACGCTCCAGCGCCGCGACGAGGCGCATGAGGTGGTCGGGGTAGAGCTCGTCGTCGTCCGCGGTGAATTGCACGTACTCGCCGCGCGCGCGAGAGATTCCGAAGTTGAGCGTTCGAAACGGCCCCTCGTTCACTTCACGATCGATCATCAAAAAACGCTCGTCGAGCGACTGGAGGTCGGCGATCGATTCGCCGCCGTCGTTCACGACGACGGCTTCAAAGTGCCGGTACGACTGCTCGCGCAGCCTCGTCAGTACGCGAACCAAATCTCCGCGGCGGTTATAGGTCGGGATCACGACGCTGACGAGCGGTTGCGCGTCGGGCGGCTGCGGACGCGATGCATCGATGGCCGCGCGTATCGCGTCGAGCGGCGGCGGCGTCTCGCGCGGCGTGCTTTGCCGCCGGCTCAGTGCTTCGAGGACTGCCTCCGATATCGACTTGTGAGACCATGGATCGTAGACCGCAATTCCGTCCGCGACTTCGCGGGCTCCACTGGTCGACGTTGCGGCAACCGACATGCCTGCGCTTGCAAGCGCTTGCGTCCAGCTCGGGTCATCCGGCGAGGCATCGACCACACATACCGCCCGGGCCAATGCGTTCGCGACTTCAGGAGAGTCGGCATCGACATAACGCGCGCGGGCGGAAAGCCCTTCCCCGCCACGACACACGACGACGATATCTTCGTGGAGACCGTGCAGCGCGAACGTGTGTAACGCCGTTTGTTCGGCGCGAAAATCGGGCGCCCAAACGACGACGGTGTCGCGGCGCGCTCCAGGCGAGAACGAGGGCAACGCACGTGCGGGATACCAGCGCGCGACGTTGGCTCGATCGTAACCTCGCAGCTCGCGCATTCCCTGCGTCTCGCTGAACGAGCGCACGACCAGCGCGTCCGGGAGACGCGACAGGTCGGCCAGTGCGATGCGCGAGCCTTCATCTAAGACATTCAGCTCGGCGACGGGACGCTCGTTCACGTTCAGTGCCGCCGCAGCGAGAGCGTCGAAGGTCGCTCGCTGGCGATCGTAGTCAGCAGTTCGAACGACCTGCGCACCAACCTCGTATGCAATTGCAGCGCGCCGGTTCGTCATGAGAAAAAGCGCGGCAAACGCCTCGCCATTGCGGCGCGCTGCCGCCACGTCGAAGTATGCCGCCGGAATGGCGTCGCCTGCGATCACAAAAACTGGAAGATCCCCGAGCGCCGCAGCTACCGCGTCGGCACCCGCCCCGTAGGCCTGCGCTCTCTTCAGAGAGCGCCTCGTCCGGCCACGAGTCGCAAGATGTCGTGATACGTAACGAACACCATGAGCATCATGAGCGCTGCGAATCCCGCGAAGTGAACGAAGGCTTCTTTCTCGGGATCGACGGGCTTGCCGCGCAACAGCTCCGCGACGATGAACGCGCCTCGACCACCGTCGAGCGCCGGAATCGGCAAGAAATTAAAGATGCCGAGCGAGATCGAAATTTGGGCGGCCAGCATCAAATACGGACCCCAGCCCAAACTTTGCACCTGACCGCTCATCGCAGCAATACCGACCGGGCCGGCTAAACCGCCCACGGCGTGCAAAGGCGCGGTTACGAGCGACGCGAGCACGCCGAGCTGCATGCTGAGAAACAGCCAAAAGGTCATACCCGCGAATGCGAGCGAATCGGGAAAACTCGCGCGCTGCATCGTTTCTTTCGGCGCAAATCCGAGCAGACCGACGCGTTTACCGAGCAAGTCGCGTGGCTGGGGCGTCGCCCGTACCTCAAAGGTTCGATCGCCGCGGCGAACGGTGAGCGTCAACGGCTTGTTCGCCGATGCGTGGATGAGATCGACGAGCTGGCCTCCACTTTGGATAGACACGTCGTCGACCTTCACGATCGTGTCGCCCGGTTGCAAACCAACGCGCTGTGCAGGCATGTTCGGCTGCAGCGCACC
>JBOHTT010000205.1:0-2332 GCA_050733775.1 Vulcanimicrobiaceae bacterium | reverse complement strand
AATCAGCACGAAGAGCGCGTCGATCTCACGTTCCGTTAGCGCCGCCGTCGGCTCGTCGAGCACGAGAATCCGCGCACGGCGCGCAATCGCTTTGGAGATCTCGATCATTTGCTGCTGCGCAACGGAGAGCCGGCGTGCGGGAATGTTGAGCGGCAGCACGACGCCCAGTTTTGCAAGCGCGTCGGTGGCGCGCTGGATTGCCGATTTGACGTCGAGGAACATGCCGCGCATCGGCTCGTTGCCGAGAACGATGTTTTGCACTGCGTTCAAATCCGGGACGAGATTGAACTCCTGATAGATCATCCCGATGCCGAAGCGTTCGGCCGTCCGCGGTCCGTCGATGGTGACGGGCTTCCCCTCGATTTCGATCGTTCCGGAGTCGGCGGGCTGCGCGCCCGCCAAAATCTTCATCAGCGTCGACTTGCCGGCGCCGTTTTCGCCGACGAGCGCGTGCACTTCGGCGCGCTCGACGTCGAGGTCGACGCCGTCCAGTGCCCGCACGCCCGGGAACGTCTTGACGATCCCACGCATGCGAAGCAGCGGCGATTCCATCCTAGTGGGTTGCGTCGGCCTTCGTGTACTGCCCGACGGCAACGTCGATGCGTTTGTCGGGCGTTTTTCCGCCGAAGTAGTCGTGGATCGCGTCGACCGTCATCTTCCCGATTTGATCGGGATGCTGAATGGCGTCGCCGTACATCTGGCCGTCTTTGATCGCGGTGCGGGCTTCTGCCGTTGCGTCGTAGCCGACGACGACGAGCTTGCCGCTCAAGCCCGCGGCCTTGATTGCCGTAGCCGCGCCGAGCGCGGAGTCGTCGTTGATGCCGAAGACGCCTTTGAGATCTTTATGCGACTGCAGCAAATCTTCCATCACGGAGCTGGATTTCGCACGTTCGCCGCCGCCGCTGATGTCCGCCACAATCTTCGCGTTCGGACAGCCCTGCGTCAGTGCTTCCTTGAAGCCTTTGACGCGATCCTGAACGCTCGTGACTTCGGGCTCGTCGATAATCGCAACGGATCCGGTGTGATTCGGAAGGCCGGCGCACATCAATTTGCCTGCTTGCTCGCCGCCTTGCACGTTGTTGCTCGCGATGTGCGCGACGACGGTGCCTTCTTTCGCCGTGCTGGCGATATCGGCTGTGAACACGGGAATGTTCGCTTTATTCGCTTCGACGATCGCGCTGCCGATGGCTTGCGAGTCGTACGGCGTCAGGACGATCGCGTCGACTTTTTGCGAGATAAAATCTTCGACCTGCGATTGCTGCTTCGCGTTGTCGCGACTCGCATCGACGACTTTGAGCGAGTAGCCATATTTGCCCGCCTCGGCTTTCATGCCGTTTTCCATGTCTTGATAGAACTGCGCCTCGCGATTTTGAATCGAGACGCCGATCGACTTGGAACCGCCGCCTGCAGCCGGCGCGGCGCTTCCGCTCGCCGCACCCGAGGTGCTGCTGGGTTTACTGCAGCCAACGGCGATAACCGCCGTCACGATAAGGACGGTGAAAAAGCCCTTCTTCATTAATAGGCGGCCTTCGCTATACGCGGGCGCCGCCGCCTGCTGAAACCAGCGCCCTTTCCAAATCCGCAACGATATCGCGCGCATCTTCAATTCCGCACGAGAGACGAAGCGTGCCCTCGCCCACGCCCAGCGTGCGCCGTTGTTCCGGCGTGAGCACCCGATGCGAGCTGCGAACGCTGTAGGAAATCGTCGTTGCGACCTCGCCCAAGCTGTGGACAATTGCGACGCGCCGCAGGGCGCGCAAGAATGCGTCCACAGAACGTTCGCCGCCGCGCAAATCGAAGGCCAGCATTCCGCCCATTCCACTGGGATAGAGACGAGCGGCAAGCTCGTGCTCGGGATGCTCCGGCCGCGACGGATGGTGCACGGCCGTAATTTCGTCACGCGATGCAAGGAAAGCCGCGACGGCGCGCGCGTTTTCGCTATGCCTCGTCATACGTAATGCCAACGTGCGCAATCCGCGCAGCGCCAGCCAGGCGTCGAAATGCGCGATCGGCGCGCCCCGCCGGATGATCCATGCTTGCGCCGGCTCGACGAGCTCGCGGCGCCCGGCCAGCACGCCGCAGCCGACGTCGGCGTGACCGCCGATGTACTTGCCGGCGCTGTGGAGGACGAGGTCCGCACCCAGCCGCAGCGGCTGTCCCAGGACCGGCGTCGTGAACGTCGCGTCGACGGTGCAAATCGCGCCAGCCTTGTGGGCAACGCGGGAGACGGCCTCGAGGTCGGTCACGTGCACGAGGGGGTTCGTGAGCGTTTCCACGTGGACGACGGTCGTGGCACGTCGGGAAACGGCAGCTTTCAGCGCCGGGAGGTCCC
>JBOHTT010000204.1:0-4951 GCA_050733775.1 Vulcanimicrobiaceae bacterium | reverse complement strand
ATCGTGACGTGCTTGCCGTTGCTCTCAATCGTGAGCTGCTGCAAATACGCCGGGAATCGTTTGAGATATTGTTCGTACGGCAGCACGGCGACGGTTTGCGCGTCGAAGAAATCGTTATACCAAATCGACAGCAAACCCATGAGCACGGGAAGATTCTTCTCGAACGGCGTCGTGCGGAAATGTTCGTCCATCTCGTGGAAGCCCGCGAGCATCTCACGGAAACTCTCCGGTCCGACTGCCAGCATCGTCGACAAACCGATCGCCGAATCCATCGAGTAGCGACCGCCCACCCAATCCCAGAACTCGAACATGTTGGCGGTGTCGATGCCGAACTTCTTGACTTCCGCCGCATTCGTCGATACCGCGACGAAATGTTTGGCGATCGCCGACTCGTCGCCGCCGAGCCCCTTCAGTGCCCAGGCGCGCGCCGCTTTGGCATTCGTCATCGTTTCGAGCGTCGTAAAGGTCTTGGACGAAACGATGAAGAGCGTTTGCGTGGGATCGAGATCGCGCACCGCTTCGACGAAATCCGTGCCGTCGACGTTTGAAACGAAGCGGAACGTCATGTCGCGATCCGTGTAGGAACGCAACGCTTCGTACGCCATCACCGGACCGAGATCAGAACCGCCGATGCCGATGTTGACGACGCTGGTGATGCGTTTGCCGGTGTGGCCCTTCCACGCGCCGCTGCGAATACGATTTGAGAAATCGCTCATGCGGTCGAGCACCGCGTGCACGTCGGGAACGACGTTCTTGCCGTCGACGAGGATCGAAGCGCCCTTCGGCGCGCGTAGCGCCACGTGCAACACCGCCCGGTTCTCCGAGACGTTGATCTTCTCGCCGCCGAACATGGCCGCGATATGCTGCTGCAAGCCGGAAGCTTTCGCGAGATCGATTAAAAGCCGAAGCGTCTCGTCGGTTACCCGGTTTTTCGAATAATCGAGGTAGAGGCCCGCGCCCTCCACGGCCATCTTTTCGCCGCGTTTCGGATCCTGCGCGAAGAGCTCTCGCATGTGAAGGTCGCGCATCTTCTTATGGTGCGCGTCGAGAGCCGCCCAGGCCGACTCTCTGAGCGATGCATCGAGGGTCGTGGTGGCCACAATCCGTTCCTCCCTTACAGCACCAACAAATCGCTGCCGACGATGATCTCTCCTGGAAAACCGCGCGCCGCTCCCGCACGCCACACCTCATCGGCGATCCCTTCGGACGGGACGAAATGCGTGAGCACGAGCGTCCGCACACCGGCCCGGGAGGCGACCGTGCCGACGTCTTCCAGACGCGTGTGGCTCGCCATGAGATGCTCATGAAGCCCGCTCGCGTTTTTGAGCCGCTGCAAGATTTCACCGAGAGCACCGGCGTGCATCACCTCATGCACGAGCACGTCCGCACCGCGCGCCAGCTCGATGAGCGCGTCGCACGGCGCCGTGTCGCCGGAGAACACGATGCTCCGCTGCGGCGCCTCGAAGCGCAAGGCAAACGACGGCTTCAGCGGAGGATGCTCGACAAGCGCCGCGCGCACGGTCACGGAATCGGTCCGGAAGATCGCTCCACCGCCGTCGATCTCGACGATCTGAAGCAGCGATGCAAAGTCAGGGCGTCCTTCGTCCGCAATGCGCGTGCGCACGTCCACTTCGGCAAAGCGCAAAAAAGCGTCCATCATCGCACGCAGCGGCGGTGGTCCGAAGATTTGCACCGGCCGTTCCAGTCCGGCCGTCCATGCCAGCTGCAGCAGCGTTCCGACATCGACGTTGTGGTCGGAGTGATGGTGCGTGAGAAAGATCGCACGCAGCCGGCGAAGGTCGAGGCCGGCGAGTGCCGCTTGCCGCGCAACGCCGTTGCCGCAGTCGACGATGTAGACGTCCTCCTCGACGACGACGGCATTTGCCGGTGCGCTGCGCGAGCGCTTCGGCGCCGGTCCGCCGGCCGTGCCGAGTAAGATCGCTTTCAATGCGCGTGCTGCGACGGCAGATACGCCGCCAATCGCCGTTCGACGAGATGCTGCGCCAACGTCGAGAGCGACGTAATCGCGAGAAACCAAAACGATGCAACGAGCAGCAGCTCGATCGTATGCAGATTAGCGGACGAGATATTTTCGGCTTCGGTCAGCAGATCGCCGCCGGCGATCACCGAAACGAGCGACGTCGCCTTGAGCAGGTTCGTGAATTGATTCACGGACGGTGGAATCGCGACGGCCAGCGCCTGCGGCAGCACGATGCGCCGCATCAAAAGGCGGTTCGTCATCCCCAATGCTCGCGCGGCATCGACTTGACCGCGATCGACCGCGGCGATTCCCGCCCGAACGATTTCCGCCATGTACGCGCCTTCATTCAAGCCCAGCGCGAGAATCGACGCGACGAACGGCGTGATGAGACTGTTCGTGTTCACCGACACGAGCGCGATATCCGTAAACGGCACGTACAGCCCTACGCGTTTGAACAGCAACGCCAAATTTCCCCAAAACAGAATTTGCACGAGCAACGGCGTCCCGCGAAACGCCCACACGTACGCCGCACTCGCGCTGCGAAGTATGATGTCCGGCGAAAGGCGCATGAGCGCCAGGACGATGCCGAGTATGAGCCCCATCGCGCCGGCGATCGCCGCGAGCGCGAGCGTCGTACCGAGCCCCGACAGAATCGCCGGTGCAAACTGATAGCGCAGAATCGCCGTGTGATCGATATTTGGATTTTGTGCGATCGACGTCGCGAGCGCAGCCGCAACGACGGCGACGGCAGCACTTGCGGCCCACGTCCATGGACGCCGAGCCGTCATCGTTCCTATCATGCCAAAAGGTTCTTCCGCGCATGCGGGCAATCTGCCCTACGTGCTACGACTATCGCTCGCATTTTTCGCATCGGCCGTGCTCGCGCTGATGCCGCTTTCTTCGGTTCTCGCGGCCGACAACATCACAGCCGGGTCGATCACGAACAGTCCGCCGATGATCAGCTATGCGTCGGACGGAACCACGCTGCAAGGCGTCATCCCGGATCTGGCGGCTGCGATGAGCAAGCATCTCCCCCATCCAATCAGCTTCGTTCCGATTGCGTTCGAGGGGATCATCCCCGCGTTGCAAGCCGGCCGCGTCGACATGGCGTTCACCTTGATGAACGATACGGCGGAACGCGAGAAGGTTCTGGATTTCGTAGACTTCTTCCGGTTCAGCACGATGCTGCTCGTGCAAAAAGGCAATCCGCAAAAGATCGAAGGTCTCGAAAGCCTCTGCGGCAAGTCCGTCTCCACCGTTCGCGGCTCGACCCAGATCGCGCTGATTGACGAACAGAACACCAAATGCGCTGCCGACCACAAGGACGCGGTGCAAAATCTCCAGTACACGCAACCGGCCGAAGCGCGTCTGCAAGTGCAGAACGGACGAGTCGCTGCGTTCCTCGGTAATTCGCCGGTAATGGTCTATCTCGCCAAAACGGCCGGCAACGGCACGATTTTCGACGTGGTCCAGAAAATCTATCAACCGGTTCCCGTCGGTATCGCCGTACCAAAGAGCGACGTAGCGCTGCGCGGCCAACTGGTGAAAGCCTTGCAAGCGATCATCGCCGACGGCACGTACAAGAAGATTCTTGAGAAGTACGGCGTCGAAAGCGGCGCCATCTCCGAACCGACGATCAACGGCGCAAATAAGAGTTAAGCGCGGACTCCGCGGAATCGCGGGTTCAGCACGTCGTTGAGGCCGTCGCCGAGTAGACTGAATCCGAGCACGCTAACGAGAATCGCCGCGCCGGGAAAGACGCTGATCCACCAGCTCTGACCGAGAAACGGCTGCGCGTTGTTGAGCATCTGTCCCCAGCTCACCAGCGCCGGATCGCCCAAACCGAAGAAGCTGATGCCCGCTTCGAGCAGAATGGCGTGCGCGATTCCCTGCGTCGCCGTGACGATCACGGCCGGAAGTGCGTTCGGCAGCATCACGCGCGCACCGATGTACCAGTTTCCCGCACCGATCGCGCGCGCCGCCTCGACGAATTCGGACGATCGCAGCGCGATGAACTGCGCTCGCACGACGCGGGCCGTCAGCGGCCACGCAACGATGCCGAGGACGATGATGACCTTATCGATGCCTCGCCCGACGATCGCAACGAGAACCAGAGCGAGAAAAAATTGCGGAATGACCTGGAAGAATTCCGCGACGCGCATCAAGGCGACGTCGACGACGCCGCCTTTGTACCCGGCGATCCCTCCGACGGCGATTCCGATGATCGTCTGAAGCAGCGACGCGCAGATTCCAACCGTCAGCGAAACCCGGCCGCCGTACGCGACTTCACTCCACACGTCGCGGCCGAGATTGTCGGTTCCGAACAAACCGTGGACGAGCGGCGGCGCGAACGCCAGCTGCGAGGTCGCAAGCGGATCCTTGTTCGCGATGAGCGGCGCGGCAGCCGCCGCGAAGGCGACGGCAACCACGAACGCTGCGCCGAGCGTCGCCGCGCGTTGACGGAAAACGGCTCGCAGCTTCGTCATGCGCGCATTCGCGGGTCGATCCGCGCCTGCAAGACGTCGGCAGCGAAATTCGCGAGGATGGCAGCTAGACTCGTGAGGATGAAGATTCCGATCAACACCGGATAATCGCGCCGATAGAGCGAGTCGTAGAGCAAACGTCCCATTCCCGGCCAGCCGAAGACCGTCTCGACGAGCGCCGACGTCGAGAGCAACAGACCGACGCTATATCCGCCCGCCGCGATGACGGGCAGAAGCGCGTTGCGCAGAGCGTGCTTGAAGACGACGAGTCGCGATGCGAGGCCCTTGGCCCGAGCGGTGCGGACGTAATCCTGATGCAGCGTCTCGATCATGCTCGTCCTCACGAGCCGCGTCATGAGCGCGAGGTGGCCGGTTGAAAGCGCAACCACCGGAAGCAGAAGGTGGCGCGCGAGGTCGAGCGCTGCGCCGAATGCGGTGGGTTCTGTGTTCAGATATTGTTTGTCTTTTTCTGTGAGCCTGCCCAAAT
>JBOHTT010000203.1:0-14249 GCA_050733775.1 Vulcanimicrobiaceae bacterium | reverse complement strand
AATGTCGATTGGGCAGCGACCAAGGCACGAAACGACGACTTCAATCCCGAGGTGGACGGCTGTGAGACGTTCGTGATGCGCGACGGCAGCGTCTGCGAATGGAATGCCGCGGGCTTTAGATACGCCGCTCGCTAGGGTCACTGCGGACGCATAGCGCGAGCGCGATGAAACCAAGGAGCAGCACCGCGCCGTAGACTTCTGACGACTTTTGGTGCAACGCATCGTACCGAACGCGCCGCGGATCGTTCTTGGCGATCGCGTTGAAGGGCGCGTGAAAGCTTGACTGCGTCTGCACCATTGCCGGGACGATTGCGTTCTCCGAGAATGCCGTCAGGCCGAGCATGATTGCGATGCATGCCGCAGCGACGATCGCCCAACGCGAACGGCCGGCCGCTGCGGCGATCAGCGATATGACGATCGCAATAGCGCCGCACACATAACCCAGCAAGGTCACCGCGCCGAGCGTGCCCCCGATAATGGAAGCGAACGTGTCGAGGTCGTTACTCAAATGCGAGAACGCGACCGGCGCGAAGACGAAGGCAAAACCGAAAAGCGAACCGACCCATACGGCAAGCGCCCACACTTCCAGCGTGCGCAGGGCCTGTAACAATCGCCTAGTCAGCTACGAACCGATGTATTTGGCAAATAGCTTCGTGTAGGTACCGTCGGTCTTCGACTTGTCGATCCACGCATTCACGACGTCGAGAAGCGCGGTTTGTCCCTTCGGCATGAAATACACGTGCTCGCTATGCGTGAACGGATGATCCGGATCGACGGCATAGAGACGATGATCGCGCCCCGCTTTGAGCCGGGCTTCGACACCGTCCGTGAACATAACGTCGCCCTTGCCCTCGCCAATCATGCCGGGGATTGCGAGATTATCTTGCACGACCACGACCTTGGCGTTCTTGATGGTGTCCTTCACGAACACCGAATTCGTGCCCCCGGGATTGACGAGCACCGTCACATCGGGGCGATCGAGATCGGCCAGCGTCTTGAACTTCGCTTTGTCGGCAGCGCGAATCAAGGCAACCTTTCCGTCCTGAATGTACGGATGCGACAACTCGCCGATTTGCGCACGCGCCGCGTTCCAGCTGATGCCGCCCATCGCGATGTCGAACTTGCCCGCTTGCAAGTCCGCCGAGATGGTCGGCCAGCTCGTCTTCACGACTTCGACTTTGACGTTCGGTCCGATTGCCTTGGCCAGCATCCCCGCGGCATCTGCATCGATTCCACGATACGTGCCGCTGGGTTCGGCAATCGTGAACGGATCGTAATCGCCCGTCTCGCCGACGCGCAGGATACCGGTTTGCCGGATATGCGCGAGATCGCCGGCCGGCGCAGCAACGGTTGCTTGCGCGTAGGCGGGTAAGGTGCGCACCGCAGGAGCTGCAACGAACGTGACGAGCGCGGCGATAGCCGCCGCAAACAAGCGCTTAGAGAACGTCATGACTCTTCCTTATTCATTTTGACTTTTTGTAGGGAACTATGCGAACCGTTGCATCTTTGTGTGTCCAGGCATTATAGATAACTTCATTGTGCGGAGTTTGAATGGACTCGACCGTTAGCCGCATCCCGGAATGACAATATCCGGAATAATGGAGGCTGATATAGTGTGGCGTTTCATGCGCGTACATGCGGAAGCGCGTTAAAGGGTGACCGTCGTCGAACGTTCCATGCACGCTGACGTCGTTATTCATGCTGTTGATGAGCTCGATTTCACAATATCCGGGACGCGCCGGCGCGCTCTGCGCCATCGCGAGAACGAGGCATAGTGAGAGGAGCAGCACACGCATGACGTGGGTTTAGCCGCTCAAAAGAAAAACCCGCCAAAAGTGGGCGGGCTTTTCGCGATTGTCGATCCGTAGGCTATTTAAAGAAGACCCGAGCCGGAGTTTGGGGAGCGGTACACGTCGCCGTGCCTTGATTTGGAAAGATTCCCACGACGTCGGCTGCACCGGGAACCGGAGGCGTTATCTTTTTATCACCGACGCAAACATCACTGTATGAAAGGGGGCCGCCCGATGCGAGAGCCGGCCGGAGTTCTGCCGTGACGACCGCCGAGGCGAAAGCAATGAGAAGGGCTCCAACGACCAGGTGAAGGCGCTTGAAAGACACCACGTCCTGTCCTCCTATTCAAATGAAGCGATAGGCCCCCAGCAAAGCAAATTAGCCTCGCGCTGTCAAAGAGGGCGGGGTCACAACAGTGAAATGACGTCGCCTGAGTCCGGATCGTCGCCAATAACCTGGTCGGCAGTCAAGACAATGTTACCATCGTCCGATCCCACAACGCGGCAATTGTCCAGGACGAGCGGCGTAGTACCGTGCCGGTGAATGCCGACAGTAAGGCGCGCCTCGCCGTTCGCAGAAGACTCTGCGAACAGGGCCACCTTGAACGTGAATGTCTTATCGCTCCGTTTGATGAGGGTGCCCCGCGTAATCTCGACGTCGTCCGCATAGAACGTGGCTGTGTGGTTCAGCTGCTCGCCGTACCTGGTCTCCACGAAGACGGCACGCTCCCTGCACATCGACCCGTCCTCCAACTTCTCGACGCACCACACCTTGCTCTGCGCGAGCGGCGTGCCGCTCGCATCGACGCCGACGGAGGCGTACGACCGGCGTTCGTGGCCTTCAGGGCACCGATAGAGATTGTAGGGTCTCGTCATCCTGTCGCTCTCCCTTAGACGTATCCCCGGCTCTCTCTTGTTCCGCGAGACCGCTCCCCGGTTCCTTACGACTATTTAACCGGCTGCAGCGACGAATGGAGAGCCGCCAATAATTCATCATCAGTCATGCGGGTAAAGTCGCTGCTTAATTTAGGCCGCAGCTCTGACGCAATAGCGGAGGCGATGCGACGAGAAGCGTCCTTATCGAGTTGCGCGCGGCGTGCATAGAATCGAAGCAAGCGATCCCAATCAGCTGGGGTGAGCATCTGGAAATCGGCGTAAGCCTTCTCTTCCAAGATGCGAAGCTGAGCTGGAGGCCGGGAACGAAGATTTCGAACCACGATCGTCCCGGCGGCAAAGTCGCCCAACCGTTTATTCTCCCGTGAAAGGAGCATAACGACCGCCGACACCGCGTAAAATCCAAGACCAAACTCAAACGTTCTGACGAGATTGCGAATTACTGCGCCCATAAAGTCAATCGGAAAGCCGCCGTCGCGAATGACGCGAACGCCTATCAACCGTTTACCAGGCGTCTCGCCGCTCCAGCGCGTTTCGAAGAAAATGAAGTAGCCAAAGAAGAGCAAGAAAAGCGCAATCGATAATCCTGCGATTGCCAGCGATGACCCAAGCTTTAGCAAGATCGAATAGTGCAGGACAAATCTGGGCGATCGAATTCGCTGAGCATTAGGTAATGTCGTGGGCCAGCATTCAGACCTTGTGCCGCATTTGAAGATCTATGCCGGCGCGTGATACTTCTTGGCTGACTCGTCACCGCATGGTCCCTTGAGTAACCGAACTTCAGCCGGAGCAACACGAACGACGATGCTGTTGTCATTCGACGCCGCGGAGGCTAAGTCTGTCCTTCTGCAGTCGAAGTCGACGACCTTAGCGCTTCGTTCCCGTCACAGTGAGCGTGTTTTCGTTCACCCAGTGCTGCGAGCAGTTGATTTTGTTCTCGTGGGCTGTCGAGTACACCCAACTCTCCGTGCGAGCGACCCACGCGTGGCCGTTGTGGTTCGAGTATATCCCATAGACGTCGCAGCCGACCTTGTCGTTTCCCTTGAGACGGAAATACGCCGACCTCGGATGCGCGCCGGTCGTCGCCGGATTAGGGTCGCAACGAACGGACGATCCCCATGCATGGCATCCACTGCCGACTCTTAAGAGTTGGATGTCGCCTTTGGGATTAATATACAAATCGGCAAAGGCTACGCCGGTGCTTGCAAAAACGAAGAGTGCGAAGGCAATAATTCCCTTCCTCATAGTTCCTCCTAGGCGAGCTCCGTTCGAATTCCCGATTGACCGTGCCTCTGTATCGAGGATTCCCGATGGAAAGTCTCCTTAAATTTTCGCACTGATTTCATGCGCAATGACGTTGGGATCTTGAGGAGGATCTAACGTGAACGCTAATCGCCGGAAGCGTTCTCCGTGCGTCTCTATCACCAGACAATCATTCTGGCCATGAAGGTCGCAGAAAATGATACCTTCCGGCGTCGTAAATATGCCGCCCGTCATGAGGCGACCGGCACCAGTTCCAAGAAGTCGCCATTGTAGCTCGAGGTCTCTCATAGGACTGACGTACGCATTCGTGACGTGATTCAACGGAATTCGGAACGAACCGTGAAAGGAGAATACGATCTCAGGCAGAGACATCTCGATCGTAAGTGAATCTCCGTCGAAGTTTACTTGAGCCATATTCGGTAGCTCCTTGCCGGAAAACATACCGCAAACCGAAGCCGAAAGTTTCCCTGGCCCACCATATCACTACGCGATATCAAAGAGGCCAGCCAGCCTCGATCAGAGGCTTAATTCGACGTTCTTGTAGAACGGCCCGAAAGGTTCGAGACGAGGCGCGGCGCTGCACTCATGCAGCAGAGGTTCCACGAATAAATGAGGGAACGCCTCCCAAAAACTTTACACGCCTTGGCTTGATGGAGTGCAATCATGCAGAAACTGTCTTTTTTCGCGTCGCTCTGTTTGCTTCTCACGGCGTCGTGGGCCCAGCCGGCCTACGCCCAAACGGTTGAGGTTCGCAACCACGCGCCTGAACCAATCGTCGTGTCCGTACTTTATTTTAGCGGTCCGTGCAGAGGCGACCATAACATAAAGATTGCCGTGGGCGGCAGCTTCAGCAACCGCGTCGGCACCTGTGCCGTTGAAGAGATTTTTGTCACTTTGCAGGCGAACGGGCGTGGAAGAAGTTGCATTTGGAAATCCAACTCCCTCAGTGATCGGCTCGGCCAGCGCGGCTCTTTCGTCGTGCTACCCGAGAAGAATGGCGGCTGCCACGTGCGGCGCGCGTAGGTATCCCCTCGAATGAGTCCGTCTTCCGCGCTGAGCATATCACCGGTCTCGCTCCGACGCGAGAACGGCTCGCGTTGGCGCTACGGCGCCTCTTGGAAGTCGAATCTGGGCAATCGAATTTGCTAACCACTAGGGATTACGGATCGGCGTGCCACAGTGATCAACACGGCAACCCTCAAAGACTGCTCGAACTATCCTCCCGGTTGGCGCTGCGCGGGAAACTACAAGGCACGTATCAGCTGCGAATCGACGACCGATACCGAATCCGGTTTCGCTGGCACGATGAACAAGGCGCAATCGGCGTGGTTGTCGGCGACTTCCACGATCAGGATGTGTGATGGCTAGAGAAATCATGGTTCCGAAGCATCGGCGTCCGAGTGCCCCTGGGGATCTCATTCGTGAATATCTCGAAGACCCTGAACTGCATCTCACGCAAGGTGATCTTGCAAAACGGCTGGGCATAAGCCGCGCAAATCTCAATGCGATCGTTAATGGGAAACGCGCCCTCACGCCGACGATGGCTATGCGCCTCCAGCGCGTGCTTGGGGTCAGCCTACAAACGTGGCTCAACCTGCAAGCAGCGGTAGACATCTATGATGCGGTTCATTCGCCAGAGGCACGCCAGATTGCGAAGCTGAAACCACTTCGCACCTCGGCGGCATAGGTGGAGTCGCTGATCGTCCGCGAAGTCCGGGACGCGAGTTGGCGGCTTGGTCACTGTGGTTCGACTCCGCGACGCCTCAGCGTCGCTCCGCTCAACCATGACACGCGAGGGGACGGCGCCCTCTACAGGCCGTAGTATAATCGTCCCTTAGGGGCGCGTAGCTCAGGGGGAGAGCGCCACATTGACACTGACCCATGAACCATAAGCCCGCAAGCACGAAATTAAAAAAGCCTTGAACGATCAAGGCTTTTCTTTTGGCATAGTGCGCATGATGGGCATGCTGGGCACTATAGGCGCTCGGTTCAGGGTCGAGATGAGGATGCCATTCCGCGACGGAACTGTGGCGCTCATTCCCGTCCGGTGTTTTGATTCAGAGCCGGGTGATGCGAACTCACAGTTTCAACTTGCGCGAAGTTTGCAACCTTACGTCAGTTGCAGTATCGTCGAGCTACGCTAGTCAAAAATACTCACAGCAACTGAAACCCCCATGCATTCCTTTAAGCTCGCACCTCTCGTTCTTGCCGCATTGGCGTCCTGCGGTGGCGGCGGCAGCATGGTCCAGGCCGGAAATCCATCGACGCCACGAATTGCAGCAGCGCCCACGGCGACGCCACCGCGGTTGAAGGGAATTACGGTACTGCCCGACACGACGGGCCGCTTCGGATTGATTCAGGTCGGCGACGACTGGGGACACGACGACAGCAGAAAACTTCTAGGGCCATTCTCGACGTCGCAAATTAAAACCGAAGCACCACATGAGGACAGCATTTGGGCGGCCTTCGAACCGTCGGTGTGGGACGTGCATCATCCGGGGATGCTCGTTTCGCGCTATACGGTTCCTCAGGAAGACGAATATCTGATCTCGCATCACAATCTTACGTGGTGGCAAACCAATCATCCGAATTGGATCCTGTACGCCTGCGATGCGAATGGAAATCCTACCAAAGACCTCGCCTGGTCGGGGACGACGTTCCCGAACGACGTGCCGCTCGATATCCACAATCCTGATGTCGTCAAGTACGAGGTGACGCAGCTCGGAAAGTTCATGGCCGCTAACGGCTACAACGCGCTGGCTGCAGATCAGATGACCTTCGAGAACTACCTGCGGGCGCCGAATCCGATTCTCGGCGAGGGCAAACCGCAACCCGGATGGTACGCATGCGGAATATACGAGCACGGTACGTTCGTCCGGCGTTACGGTGCTGCAGGAAGCAGTGACCTCGGCCAGCCCGACCCTGCCTGGATCGGTGATGCGATCAACTGGATTGCGACGGCCCGGCGGATTTTCAACACGCAGTTCACAGGCAAGCATTTCAAAATTTTCGTCAACCATCCGATCCTCGGTGACAAACCGACTGCGCAAGAGCTGCAGCTGTTGCACTACGTGGACGGGGTGGCGATTGAGGACGGTTTTACGAATTATGGACAGTACGTGCGCAGCGGTCTGCCGAGTCTCTTCACGCAAACACTGAGTTGGATGCAGGCCGCGCAGCAGAACCATGTCGCAACGTTCATCATCGATTACTACTGTGATTACGGAATAGCAGCGAGCGGCGCGGCATGCTCGTACGATCCGTCGACGCTCACGGCATCGCAGGTCGACTGGGCGCTAGCGACTTACGCTATCGGCAACTCCGGCGGCGCCGACGTCTATATCGCGCCCGAGGGCCTCGACAACTTCAGCTACCGGCCCGAATACGCGACGTCATACGGAAAACCGTGCGGCACCTCCACGCACGATCGCAGCATTTTCATGCGCCAGTTTGCCGGAGGGCTCGCGATCGTGAACGCATCGTACACCGCCCAAACGGTCAGGCTGCCTTCAAAGCATGTCTACACCGACATCGAGGGCCGAACTATTGGCAACCCGCTCACAGTCAGCGGCGCCGACGGCTATCTGTTACTTACCAAAGGGAATGGATGTACATAAGCAAGATCGAGATACAGACCAAAGACGGAAACTGCGCCGCCTACGTCTCTCACCCGGCGCGCAACGGACGGCCCGCGCTGCTCGTCTACATGGGCGGCATCGGGATTCGGCTATCCGCGACAGAACGAACGTCGACGCCGCGCGCGCAACAGGAGCGAAAGGCGATAGGGCTTAAGTCGTCTTCTCCTTCACCTAGGAGAGATCGCTATGAAGCTCGTTAACACGATCGACGTTGCCACCCTCGAGCACGCATCGTTGATCGCGGAATCGAACGAATACGCTGTCTACGACATCGGCCGGGATACCTACGCTCTCGTCCATCGTCACGAGGGCGTTGAATGGCAAGCGATCACGATTTCGGGTGACGGCGTCTTCCGGGTGTTGGAACTGCTCGCTCGGACGACCCGAACGTTGTACCGAGATGTCGCATCGGATCTTTCAAAGCGACAACACGCGGGGAGAATTTAAAAGGCGTCGACGAGTACGGGACGATGACCGGTGTCGTCCAGGAAACGCAAGAGATGCTCGGGCGTCACCGAGGTGGTTCGATGGTTGACGAGCGGATGGGCGTTGATCCGTTTCGAGCCAAGAAGACTCTCCTCGAGAACGATCTGCACCATCTTCGCTTCATCGTTGATCACCGCGAACGCCGACACCGCGCCCGCTTCGACGCCAAGTATTTCGCGCAGCGCTTCCTGCGATGCGAAAGAGAGATTTCCTCGAGCGCCGATCAAGCCGCGCAATCGCTTGAGATCGACGTCCGTGTCTTCGTTGACAACGACGAGAAAGTAGTTTTTCTTGGCGTCGCGCAAGAAGAGATTTTTCGTATGCGTGCCCGGGATTTCTCCGCGTAACAGGCGCGATTGTTCGACTGTGTACACAGGTTCGTGCTCGGTCGTTGGAGCATCGGCCCCTTTGGCCTTGAGCAATTCGAGTAGTTGATCGGAAGAATAGCTCATTTGACCCAAACCTCGTCCAAAAACCGCAGCCAGTTCTCGCCCAGGACTTTACGGATTCGGGTCTCGGCCCAACCTAACCGCTCGAGCGTTGCTGTTAGATTTGGGAAGTCTTCGATACGCCGAAAACCATCAGGCATGATGATCGGCCCAAAATCGGTCAGTTTCCGAGCGTAGCCTTTATCGTGGGTTATGTACTGAAAGAAGTCGTCCCCGTAACCCTGAGTAAAATCAGTACCGATACCGACTTGATCTTCGCCGGCGACATTAATGACGTGGTCGATTGCCTCGGCGAAGTCTTCAAGGGTCGAATCCGGCCCGCGCTTTAGGAACGGCGGAAACGCGGTGACGCCGATAAAGCCTCCCCGCTCTGAAACCGCGCGGAGTTGTTCGTCCGTCTTGTTGCGCTGGTGCGGCTTGAGGGCTGCGGGCAAACAGTGCGAATACGCGACCGGTTTCTTCGAAGCAGCGATTGCGTCGGCCGACGTCTTCGCGCCGACGTGGCTCAAGTCGATCACGATTCCGGCTTCGTTGAGCGCGTTGATCAACTCATGCCCGAATTCGGTGAGGCCACCATCGTGACGTTCGTAACAGCCACTCCCAAAGCTATTCGCCGTGTTGTAGGCCAGCTGTACGATGCGCAGACCCAATTCGGCATAGAGCGATACGAACGGCAAATAATCACCGAAACCGCTGGTGTTCTGCCAGCCGAGAACGATTCCGGTCTTCCCCTCGCGCTTGGCTCGCCGGATATCGGCGGTGGTGAACACTTGGATGATGAGATCGGCGTACTCGACAAACCACCGCTTCCAGTCCGCGATGGCCTTCATGGTGGTGGGGAAATCCTCCCAGACGCTGCAGGTGCAGTTTGCTGCCGTTATACCGCCTGCGCGTAAGGCACGAAAAATGTCAGGTCCCCATTTCGCGATGATGAGACCGTCGAAGACGATCGCGTCTTCGTGCAAACCGTTGTGCTTCATAACGCTCTCAGATCTCTTCGAACTCACGCATTAGTTCATTGAAGAAAGCTTCTACGTATGGGCCGAACGAGCGTAGGCATTCAATGCGGTACGCATATTCGGCTTCGCGGCGAATTAGTACGATTTCGGCTTTGCCGAACACCGTGCGCGTCGCCGAACCGATCGGAAACGTCGCGTCATCGAGATCAAGAGGACAACCGCCATTCACGAGTTCACGTGCATGCGGCCCGGCTACCTGAAAGGCCACGTTTCGATGGCCGATATCAACGAGCGAAAAGTCGAAGCCCGTAAGCGCGCCCTCAACCTCATCCGCGATATGTTCGCGTTCGGCCTCTGGACCGACGAGTAACCACTCGTCCGGACCGAGCCGTACGCGCATGCGTTCGCTATCGCCCGTCATCGTGTTAATCGGCATATCAAGCTTCAACGCCGGCGCAGTGATCTCTGCGGCTGCTGCCGGAGAGAGACGCAACGAGAAACGCGCGCATGGACCGAGAGCGATGGCGCAGTCTTTTCGCGAGATCGTAGTCTGCACCGGGCGAGCGATATCAACCATTCAGGTGCTCCCCTTGGCATCGAGGAATACGGAATTGCTCACACGCACCGGCGCGAAACCATCCAACGTACTGGCATGCAACGCCTTGCCTTTGCGCGCACGTCCATCGGCGACCAAAGCCAGCGCGATCGAACGCCCGCAGGCCTCGCTCCAGTATGAGGAGGTGACATGCCCGAGCATCTTCATCGGCTTGGATTGACGCGGGTCCTCTACGATCTGCGCGCCTTCGTCCAGCACGAGTGCGGGAGAGTCGGTGAGGAGGCCGACGAGTTGCTTACGACCGCCCGCCACGAGATCGCGACGCAAGAGCGAACGCTTACCGACGAAGTCGGATTTGTTCGCGCCGATCATCCCGCCCAGGCCGACGTCGTCCAGCGATACCGTACCATCCGTCTCCTGCCCGACGATAACGAACCCGCGCTCCGCGCGCAGCACGTGCATCGCCTCGGTCCCGTAAGGCTCGATGCCAAAGGCAGCGCCACGTGCAAAAATCGCATCCCAGACGGTCCTCGCGTGGCCCGTCGGCACGTTGATCTCATAGCCCAGCTCTCCGGTGAAGGAGACGCGGAAGAGGCGCGTTCGCACCCCGCAGATGAAGCCCGTGCGCACGCTCATATGCGGAAAGGCATCCGGCGAGAGGTCGATGTCGGTCACGAATGGTGCAATCAGTTCTTGCGATTTTGGTCCTTGTACCGCAATGACCGCCCATTGCTCGGTAACCGAGGTTAGGAATACGCGTAGCTGGGGCCACTCTGTTTGAAGGTATTCTTCCATGTGCGAAAACACACGAGCGGCACCGCCGCTTGTGGTCGTTACGTGAAACCGGTCCGCAGCCAGGCGCCCCACGACGCCGTCGTCTAAGATGTAGCCGTCTTCTTTGAGCAATACGCCGTAGCGACACTTGCCGGGTGCGAGCTTCGTCCAATCGTTGACGTAGATGCGGTTGAGGAACTCGGCCGCATCGGGACCGACGACCTCGATTTTTCCGAGCGTCGACGCATCCAGCATCCCGACGGAGGTGCGGACGGCGCGACATTCTCTACTGACCGCCGCGCGCATGTCCTCGCCCGGCTTCGGAAAGTACCATGCTCGTCGCCACAAGCCGACGTTTTCGAACGCCGCGCCGCGTTCCGCGGCCCAGTCGTCGAGCGGCGCTTTTCGAACGGGGTCGAATAAACCACCGCGTCCCAAACCGGCGAGGGCCCCGAAAGTAACCGGCGTGTAGGGGGGACGGAACTTCGTGGTGCCGATTTTCGGAACCGGCCGTGACAGGATTTCCGACAGAACGCCGAGCGCGCTCATGTTCGTTATTTTGCCTTGGTCCGTTCCCATGCCGGTTGTCGTATAGCGCTTGACGTGCTCGATCGATTCGAAGCCCTCGCGCACGGCTAGTTTGACGTCTTTCGTCGTGACATCGTTCTGAAAGTCGACGAACGCACGCCCTTGCGCGCCTGCGGCATCGCTCGGCAGCACGCGCACCGGCACAAACGCGGACAACGTTGCGGCATCGATTAAAAAGGAACGAGAGCCCGTTCGTCCCGTCGCGCTCAGGCCGGCCTGCCACCCTTCTTCGAGACACCCGGCAAGTTCATACGTTCCCCTCGCGGCACCGACCGAACGCTCTGCCTGCACTGAGATTCCAGGTACGAATGCATCGATGGATTCTTCAAATTTCAATTTCCCGCGGGATTGCGAGAACAGGTGCACCGACGGCGTCCAGCCTCCGGAGAAACCGACGCAGTCGCAAGCGAGCGTACGTCGCGGCCCGACCCGGCCATCCGACTCAATCGGGGCAACAACGGCGCCGTCTACTCGTTTGCGCCCGACGGTTCCGACCACGGTATGGTTGGTGAGCACCGGGACACCCTCGGCGCGCAGCATCTCAACTTCGGATCCGCAGGCCGCTTCGGGTCGCACGTCCACGACCGTTGCATCGATGCCGGCAGCTCGCGCGTCGCGCGCGGCATGATATGCCGAAGCTCCGCTTGTAACGAACACGATTCTGCGCCCCGGCGCCACGGCATAACGATTGATGAAAACGCGGATGCTTTCCGCGAGCATGATTCCCGGCCGATCGTTATCGGGGAAAATCAAGGGGCGCTCGTGCGCGCCGGTCGCAAGCACAACTTCTTTGGCTCGTACTTGCCATAATCGTTCACGGGGAAGGTTCGGCGAAGGTTCCGCCAGATGGTCGGTGACGCGTTCGACGAGCCCGACGTAATTGTAGCCGTAATAGCCGAATGCCGTCGTGCGATTCAGAATGACGATGTTCTCGCGCTCGTGCAAGCGCGCGATCGTTTGAGTCAGCCATGTTGATGCCGGAACGCCGTCGATCAGGGAGCCGACGTCGTGGAGCAGCGTTCCGCCGGCTTCGCCTTGCTCGTCGACCAGGATGACGCGTTTGCCGCTTTCCGAGGCAGACAGCGCCGCCGCGAGCCCTGCCGGTCCGGCGCCGACGATAAGAACGTCGCAATTTGCATACCGATGAACGTAGCGGTCCGCGTCCGGTCCTGCCGGCGCAACGCCCAGTCCTGCGGCGGCGCGAATCATCGGCTCGTAAAGCTTGTTCCAAAACTCGCGCGGCCACATGAACGTCTTATAGTAGAAGCCGGCAACGAAGATCGATGACAGAAGGTCGTTGATCGCAAGAACGTCATGCTCGACTGACGGCCAATGATTTTGGGACGCAACCACGAGCCCATCGGTAACGTCGACGACCGTCGCGCGGTTGTTGGGGTCCACGCGTCCGGTCCCGCGATCGACGCGAAGCAGCGCGTTCGGCTCGTCGCATCCGTGAGACACGACACCGCGCGGACGATGATACTTGAACGAGCGCCCAACGAGGCGTATGCCGTTCGCGAGCAGCGCCGACGCAATGGTATCGCCTGCAAAAGCCTCGATCGTCTTGCCGTTGAAGCGGAAACGAATCGGTTTGCTTCGATCGATGCGCCCGCCGGACGGCAGCCGATCAGTTTGAGCCATCTTGCATTTCTGTTTCCGGCTTCGGTCGACCGACTTTGTAGGTGACGATGAAGCGGTCGCTCAAGGTGTTGCGCACTGCGTTGAACCAGCGTGCGCAGCCATGAAGGTGCAGCCAACGCTCTGCATGCGCGCCGATCGGGCTGTTACGGTAAAAGAGATAGTCGGCCCAAGCTTCATCACTGGTTTCCGAAGGTCGTTCGGGGCGCGCGATATGTGCCTCGCCGCCGTAGTGAAACTCGACTTCGGGACGCGGGCCGCAATAAGGACAAACGACGATCAGCATCGCGTGGCGCTAGTGCGCGACCGCCGCGGCCGCAGCTTCGTCGATGAGGCGACCACCCAGGAAGCGTTCGAATGTGTACGGAGCATTGATGGGATGCGGCTTACCGTTCGCGAGAGTCCACGCGAAGACGTGGCCCGAGCCTGGCGTGGCTTTGAATCCGCCGGTCCCCCAACCGCAATTCACGAACAGACCTGGGATCGATGTCTCGCCAATAATCGGCGAACGATCCGGTGTGACGTCGACGGTTCCTGCCCAATTGCGCAGCATCCTCAGCCGCGAGAATTGCGGAAACAGCTCGCAGATCGCCTCGAGCGTATGCAACGTAACGTGCAGCGCGCCTTGCTGACTATACGAGACATATTGATCGGTGCCGGCGCCGATAACGAGTTCGCCATGGTCCGTTTGCGAGATGTAGGCGTGAACGGCGTTCGACATCACCACGCATGGAAAGATCGGCTTGACCGGTTCCGAGACGAGCGCCTGAAGCGGAAAGCTCTCGATCGGCATGCGCAGCCCTGCGCGAGACATCACCACGTTCGTGTGCCCTGCAACCGCGACCCCGACTCGCGATGCTCCGATGTTGCCTTTGGTCGTTTCGACGCCGGTGACCGCGCCGTCACGCCCGCGGGTGAACCCCACAACCTCGCAATTTTCGACGATGTCGACGCCCAGTGCGTCCGCAGCGCGAGCATAGCCCCATGCGACCGCATCGTGGCGCGCAACGCCGCCGCGCCGTTGCAAGGCACCGCCCACCACCGGATAGCGTATGGAAGGCGAGATATTCAGCGGTGGGCAAAATTCCTTAGCTTGCTGCGGCGTCAGCCACTCATTATCGATGCCATTCAAACGATTTGCGTGCACGTGTCTCTTGAAGATCTGCACGTCGTGAACGTTGTGCGCGAGCATGAGTACGCCGCGCGGCGAGTAC
>JBOHTT010000202.1:0-8085 GCA_050733775.1 Vulcanimicrobiaceae bacterium | reverse complement strand
GTGTACTACATCTGCTCGTATGCGCTCTCTTCCCTCGTAAAGCGGCTTGATGCCAACTATGTCCTCACCCAATAGAAAGTCGATTCTCGAATGAAAGCAGTTCAGATTCAGGAGTATGGTCCACCGAGCGTTCTCGTCTTACGCGACGTCTAAGAGCCGCGTCCGGCCGAGGGCGAGGTGCGCATCAAACTTTCTGTCGCCGGCGTGAGTTTCGGCGATACGTACATGCGCCGCGGCTACTATGCGCCGCCGCACACGTATCCGACCAAGCTCCCGTACATCCCCGGCTTGGACGGTTGGGGCCAGATCGATGCAGTCGGCGCCGGCGTCAATGGCTGGAAGGTCGGCGATCGCGTGACGTATTGCCTCGGCTATCACAGCTACGCTCAGTACGTCACCGTCCAGGCGTGGAAGGTCGTCAAGATTCCCGACGGGTTTGATGAGGACGTCGCCTGCGCTCTCATGATCAACGGGCTAACTGCCTACTATCTCACGCATTTCCTATATCCGCTTAAGACCGGTGATACGTGCCTCGTTCATGCTGGGGCGGGGTCCGTCGGCCAGATGGTGATCCAGCTGGCGAAGTCTCGAGGCGCACGTGTGATCACGACGGTAGGGTCGCGAGAAAAGGCTGAGATCGCGAAGAACCGCGGAGCGGATGAAGTCGTTTTCTATCGTGAAGTCGACTTTGTCGACGCCGTTCGCAGGTTGACCGATGGGCGAGGCGTCGATGTTGCGTATGACTCTGTCGGTCTCGAGACATATCGCCGCAGCATGAAGTGTCTCCGAGTTCGCGGTGTGTGCTCGTTGTACGGAGCCGCTTCGGGAATTCCCGATTGCGTGCGGCCAATGGAAGACCTTGCGGAAAACGGCTCCATCTTTGTGACGCGATCTCATCTCGCGCACTACATCCGGAACAAGGACGATCTCGACAAGGCAACGAGCGCGCTGTTCTCAGCGTATAAAGACGGAAAGCTCGCTGTTGCGCTTCACCAGCAGCCGCTCGATCTTGCCCAAGCTTCGGAAGCGCATCGCGCTTTGGAAGCACGTGAAACCACCGGCAAAATTTTGTTGCGTATCCCCTAAACCCATCTCTCGGAGGATTCAAATGACTGTTTCAGCTGTCAACGTTCATCGAGTAAACGTGCCACTAGATCGAGCGTACCCGCTCTCTTTTATGAAGAACCTTACGGCGCTCGACGCAATCGTCGTGGAGGTTTTCGATGGAGACGGCAGATCGGGCTTTGGAGAAGTGACGATCATCCCGGGCTACACGGACGAGACTGTCGACGGTGGGTGGGAATTCAACCTTCGTGAAGCGCAGGCAATCCTCGGGAAGAGCTTCATCACGGCAAAGCGCCGCCTCATTTCCTATGTCGAGGGGCAACCGCATGCAGCGTCGCCGCTACTGACGGCGCTGGAAACTCTCGAGCGCAACCCACTCCTGGACATCAAGGAGCGGGTCGTCATTCCGGTACTCGCTCCGGTGCGAAATTTTGAAGAGCCAAAGATTGCGGAAGAAGTTGCAGAGCTGCTCGGCAAGGGTCATAAGACGCTGAAAATCAAGGTCGGCTTTGATCCAGATGCGGACCTCCGCCGCGTCAATTTCATTCGCGATCGAGTTGCTGGGCGGGCACGCCTTCGTGTCGACGCCAACCAAGGCTATGATGCGAAGCGTGGCAGCGACTTTGCGGCAGCACTAGATAGTTCGTGCATCGATTGGTTCGAGCAGCCTTGCAATCGCAAGGATTGGGAGTCAAATGCGACGGTCGCCGCCGCTTCGGCCATTCCCGTAATGCTCGACGAGCAAATCTATACGTTCGAGGAGATTCAAAGGGCTGCCGGCATTCCAAATGTGGGCTACATCAAGCACGTCATCGAGAAGTATGGCAGTATGGATTTGCTTCGAGCGGGGCTGGATCACATTCGATATTGCGGGATGACACCTGAGCTCGGTAACGGAGGCGCAACGGATATCTCGACGTGGTTCGAAGCTTGCGTTGCGCGCGTTGCGGTGAAGCTGCCGTGCGAGTTTCATAGCTTCTTGAAGATCAAGGAGCCGCTGCTCGATCCGCCGATGGGATTCAGCGACGGCAACCTCGTGATCGAGCCCGGGTACGTGCCGGCGTTGAATCAAAAGCGCTTAGCAGAATGGGCCGTAGCCACCGAGCGGTTCACGACGAAGAAAGTCGCGGCCGTAACCTAAGAGCCGCTAGTCCCGATCCAACTCGGCGAAGAACTCGCCGAAGGGCAATACGAGATCCGGAAACTCGCGCGGCTCATAAGTGCCGGCAACAGATATCTTTTCATGCGTGCCGTCGGGACGGTACGCATCGATACGACGAGTTTCCGGATCGACGTAAAGCACGAGTCGCACGCCGGTCGCCACATACACCCTGCACTTCTCATTAATGTCGGCGCGGCGATCGTCGGGAGAAAGAATCTCGACGACGATGTCGGGCGCAACGGGCGGCGTCTCGCGATCCTCGCCCGTCAAACCGCGACGGCGCTCGTTCGAGAGAAACGCGACATCGGGAACGAGAGGACGCCGGACTTCTCCCGGCGGCGCGAGACGAAATCGCCATTCCGAACCCACCTCGCCCTTTCCGGTCGCCCAAGCTCGCAGCGTTGAGGTGATTGCAGCCTGCAAGATGGCGTGACGCCGCTTGGGACTCACCTTCTGGACAGCGCGTCCGCCAATCCATTCGAACGCCGGCTTCGCTTCCGAGAGTATGATCTCGCGCATCGGTGCTTCCATCTGTGCCTTTCCATGCACAACCTATCACGCGCTTTTTGCGCGAGGCAAGTGCTAGGAATTGGTGAAGCACGGGCAACGCATGTCCGTTGCCCGCTTTGCAGTGACCCGGCGCGTCGGCGTCACGATGCTTTCGCTCGCGATCGTCATCTTGGGACTCTTTGCGGTTCCAAGGCTGGCGGTCGCCCTGTTGCCGTCCTTCGCCCCACCCGTTGTGAGCGTGAGTGTCGTCTATCCCAACGCATCGCCCGAGACGATGGAAACCAGCGTCACGCGGCCGATCGAAAACGCGGTCAGCCGCGTCTCCGGAATCGAGGTGCTCGAGTCGAACTCATACGAAGGGTTGTCGACGGTTCGCGTGCAGTTCACCTACGGCACCGATATCAACGTCGCCGCAAACGACGTGCAGCAGCAAGTCGCTCGCATTCGCAGCTCGCTACCGAACGACCCGACCCTTCAAGAGCCGCAAGTCATCAAAGCCGACCCCAACGCCACGCCCGTTCTCGTGGTAAGCATCGCCGACTCTCAGAGAACGCAGCGCGATCTCTCCGATTTGATGACGAACCAGCTCTCCGACGAATTCGCGTCGGTGCACGGCGTGGGGAGCGTCGGATTTTCGGGTGTTACCCAGCGGGCGATCATGATCGAGCCGAACGAGCATCAGCTTGCCGCGGCTGGAATCTCTCTGGATACGCTGCTCTCGCGAGTCGCCAACGAGAATGTGAACCTTCCGGCCGGAATCATTCAGATCGGTCCACGTGAGTACGGGATCCGGACGAACGCGCTCTATACCACGCCGGACAGCATCGGCAACACGATCGTCGCAGTCGTAAAGGGCGTGCCGTTTCGGCTTCGTGACGTCGCAACCGTTCGCGATGCCATTCAAGACCAGCGCGTATTCTCGCGCTTGAACGGGACGCCGTCACTTCAAATGACGATTACCGCGCAGCCCGATGCAAATATCACGTCGGTCGGAGTCGGCGTCTCAGCAAAGATCCGCGAGCTCCAGCGTCGCTATCCGACGATGAAGTTCGCGACGCTGCTCGACCAGCGCGAGTTCATTCTCGCGGCCGCGGCGTCGCTCGAACACACCGCCATATACGGCGCCGTCCTTGCCGTGCTCATCATCTTGCTCTTCTTGCATTCTTGGCGTACGACGCTGATCGTCGCGTTTTCGCTGCCCATCTCGGTGCTGGGGACGTTGTTCGTCTGCTACGCCCTCAACGAGACCCTCAACGTCATGACGTTGGGCGGAATGGCCTTGGCGGTCGGGTTGATCGTCGACGATGCCGTGGTCGTGATCGAGAACATCTCGCGTTATCTTCGCACCGGAATGTCGGCCGTCGACGCGGCGGAAGGCGCGACCTCGCAAATCATCGGAGCGGTCGTCGCATCGTCCCTGACGGTCATCACGGTCTTTTTTCCGGTACTGCTGATTCCGGGGCTGCAAGGTTTGATCTTCGGTCCGTTCGGGATCGTCGTCATGACCGCTGTTGCGATCTCATTCCTGGTCGCGGTGACGACGGTTCCGATGCTTTCGGCGCAGTTTTTGCGGCGAAGTAAGGAAGGTGACCGTGCGCATCCGCTGGCGACACTCTTCGATCGACAGTACGCGCGCGTCGAGGATGGCTATCGCCGGCTATTGAGTTACGCGCTGGACCGCCCGCGGCTCGTCGTCGGCTCGGCGGCAGCGCTGCTTGCGATCACCCTCATTGCGCTAAAGCTCGGTGCCGTGCAGACGGAGATCTTTCCGCCCTCCGATTCGCGTTTCGTCCAATTCGGTCTCCAGACACCCAACGGCACGGCGCTTGACGTGACGAATCGCGTCTCGCGTGTGGTCGAGAATGCGCTCGTGAAGGATCCGCGAGTCGCTGCGGTAGGCGCCACCGTCGGCGAAGTCGGCGCCGGCAGCAACACGCGCTCGATCAGCAATCGCGCCACGCTTGCCGTGGCCCTGAAGCCCGGGATGGCGAAGGACGCGTCGGCGTTCGTGAATGAGTGGCGAAAGCGCCTGAGCAGCGCCCACTTTCCGGAGCTGGCCGGTTCGATCGTTCGTGGGCAAACGATCGACATCGTGCAGCGGCAGGTTTCCCAAGGACAGAGCCAGCTGGAGCTTGAGGTTTACGGACCCGATCTCAACACGCTGCAAACTGTCTCGGACGGCGTCATGACGGCAATCGCCCGGATTCCCGGTGTGTCGGAACCTGATAAGAACGTCACCAACTCGCAGCCGGAGATCAACGTCTCGATCGATCGCAGAATGCTGATGCAAATGGGACTCGGCACCGGCGATCTCGCGCAGTTGATCGGAACCGCCACGAACGGTTCGATCGCCTCGTACTATCAGGTCAACGGTCTTCAATATCCGATCATCGTGGAGCTTCCGCCGTCGCAACGCAAGACACTCGGGTCGCTCGAAAACTTGAACCTCAGTCCGACGACGAGCGCACCGCCGCAAAACGGAGCCTCTCCCACTCCGGGAATTTCGCTTGGCGGCGTCGCGACCTTGACGACGGGTTTCGGTCCCTCAGCAATCAGCCGCGAGAATCGCCAGCGTCGCGTCGAGATTCAGGCACCGATCAACGGTCGTCCGCTCGGGCCCATTCTCGACGACACCGAACGCGTGTTGCGGACGTATCCCTTTCCGCAAGGTTACCGGTGGGAGTTCGGCCCCGAGATCATGCAAGGCCGAAATAGCTTCAACTCATTGTGGCTCGTCATCGGCCTCGCCGTGCTGCTGATCTACATGCTGCTCGCGACGCAGTTCGAATCGTATATCGATCCGCTCGTGATCATGGTTGCGGCGCCGCTCTCGCTCATCGGGATTGTCGGTTCTCTCCTAATCACGCACCGCGCATTCGGGTTGACCGCCTTTATCGGCTCGCTGATGCTCGTCGGAATCGCCGTCAAGAACGCGATCCTCGTCATCGAATTCACAAAGCAGCTGCGTGAGGACGGAAAACCGGCACGTGACGCGCTGCTTCAAGCGGGGCCGCTGCGTCTTCGTCCGATTCTCATGACGACGCTGGCCACGCTCGGCGGCATGCTGCCGCTCGCGATCGGGATCGAAACCGGCAGCTCGACGCAAGCACCGCTTGCGACCGTCGTCATCGGCGGGCTGATCGCGTCGACGATACTCTCCCTGCTCGTCGTCCCCACCATCTATCTCGTATTTGCGAACGCAAGCGGCGGAAGGTTCCGCACCCGGCGCTCCGTGCCGGCGAGCCCGAACGTGCCCGCGCCGGACCACGTGCGCTGACGGGTTCGGCGCCGATTTGCCTCATTTGCCGTTTCCTGGTATAGTCACGCAGTCTGGACAGCCCGCCCACTGGCGAAGAGCAGTCCTCGAGCGCGCCGCTTGCGCGCAGCTATATTAGGAAAATTTTGACCACATTTCACGAGTTTGGCTTGCCGCCGCAGCTCCTGCGCGCACTGGCGAGCCTTCATTTTACGAAGCCAACCCCGATTCAAATTGCCGCAATTCCGCCCGCGCTCTTAGGACGCGATGTGTTAGCGAGTGCGCCTACCGGAAGCGGCAAGACCGCGGCCTTCGGTCTCGCGCTGTTGCGCTCGCACCTGGAATCGAAGAGTACCCGAAGCCTGGTTCTCGTGCCGACACGCGAGCTTGCCGTTCAAATCGCCGAGCATCTGCGAGCCCTCGCGGCCGGAAGCTCCGCGCGAATCGCCACGATCTACGGTGGCGTGAGCTTCGGCACGCAGGTCAAGGAATGCAAACGCGGCGCCGACATCATCGTCGCGACGCCGGGCAGACTTCTCGATCATCTTTCGCAAGGAACGATCTCGCTCGAGAACATCTCGACGCTCGTCCTCGATGAAGCGGACCGCATGCTCGACATGGGTTTTCTTCCCGCCGTTCGGCGGATTCTCGCCAAACTTCCCAAGCAGCGGCAGACGCTGTTTTTTTCTGCAACGATCGCACCCGAGATCGCGGCGCTGGCAAAACAGATTTTGCACGATCCCGTGCGCGTAGACCTGACGCCCAAGCTTGCTCCGGCAACTGGTGTCCGGCAGACGATCTACAGCGTCGACCAGGCGCGTAAGACCGATCTGCTCGTCGAGCTCCTAAAAGACGGCAGAGCGTTCAGCGTGCTCGCATTCACACGCACCAAAGCGCGAGCCAATCGCCTTGCGCTGGCGCTTTCGAAACGCAACATTCCCACGGAGCGCATCCATGGAAATCGTTCGCAAGGCCAACGCACTCGCGCGCTTGCGGATTTCAAGAAGGGCAAATATCGCGTTCTGGTCGCGACGGACATCGCCGCTCGCGGAATCGATATCGTCAAGCTCGACATGGTCGTGAACTACGACGTTCCGATGGTCGCCGAGGATTACATCCACCGAGTCGGCCGCACCGCGCGTGCCGATGCAACCGGCGATGCCGTGACGTTCGTCTCGCACGGCGAGCGCACGCAGCTCGAACAAATCGAGCGCGCGCTCGGCAAACGCCTGAATCGTGCAACTCGGCCCGCTTAAAATGGTTGATGGGGTGTGAGCCCGATCGGTCAGTTTGGAGCAGTGATGGAGTTCAAGGCCTATTTAGCCGAAATCGACTCGGCCATTCGCGAGCACGACCGGACAAACGAGTTTTCACTCGCGTACGCAGATTCGAGCTATAACTCGACGTACGATGGAGAACCAATCTGGATGCGAGGAAAGCTTGGCGCGCGAGTGCTGAAGGGTGCGACGCCGGTGCAGTCCATCATTCAGTGGCTCGATGGGCCAAAAATCGATCACATGTCGAAGGCCATCGTCGGAGAACATACGTCGAAGGACGCGGCGATGGAAATCATGCTGCGACTGCGTCGGGGATTCTAGCAGCGACGATACTCGCTACCAGCTGAACGTAGCGTTGTCGTCATTGGCGAACTCGGGCCACGCCAGCGCCGCACCGCCGTTCTCTGCGAGCGCTTTGCTGGCTTCTGCCCAGCCGCGACGCGGCGGTGAAGCCGGCTTCCTTATAACAAGAGCGTCGTCTTCCACTGTTAGTTCAACTTCCCGCGCAAAACCAAGTTGAGCCAGGAGCGGCTTCGGGATAAGGACGCCCTGCGAGTTGCCGATGCGCTGGATGGCTGTCCGCATGTTAGAACAATGGTATAACAAGGGTCCCGGGTCTGTCCACGCGTCGCGACGTCGCTACCATGAGATGGTAACCGTACCGTTCGAGGTGTGACCACCTTGCGTATTGGTCACCGCACCGATCGCTGAGGCCGCGATGTACGACGAGCCTCCGCCTCCGCCGGCTCCGACATCACCGCCACCGCCGCCGCCGCCGCCGAAATAACCGCCTCCACCGCCGCCACCGCCGCCAC
>JBOHTT010000201.1:0-3040 GCA_050733775.1 Vulcanimicrobiaceae bacterium | reverse complement strand
ATCGCATGAACTCACTGATGATCGGCCAAATCGGCGCGACGATCGGCGGCATCGGCATTATCGTGGGATCGATGTTCACGATAATCGCACCGCATATCCG
Source organism: Vulcanimicrobiaceae bacterium (assembly GCA_050733775.1). GTDB lineage: Bacteria > Vulcanimicrobiota > Vulcanimicrobiia > Vulcanimicrobiales > Vulcanimicrobiaceae > JAFAMS01. The sequence goes on along the minus strand of JBOHTT010000201.1, from coordinate 2,940 downwards.
TTAAAGCCGCTTCTGCAGCGGGACGAGCGGAGTCCCGAACATGTCGCGTTTTCCTTCGGCGCGGTCTTCATAACCGTACGAACGATAGAGGCGTAGCGCGTCCTCCAAGAACGGCGTCGTCGACAGCTTCACCAGGGAGAACCCTTGATTTTTCGCGCGACGCTCGACTTCCGCAAGAAGCGTTCGCGCGACGCCACGACCTCGATATGAAGGAAGCACGGCCATCGAACGGATGTGTGCGCCGTCGTCTTTGATCTGCAGCGTAACGGTGCCGGCGATCGTTTCTTCGTCGGTTGCGATGAGGACCGCGTGCCAGCCGATGCGATCTCGTACGATGTCAACCGACAAGATTGTCGCAGCATAAGCCGCGCTGGTGTACTGCGGCTCGAACTCTTCGAACGCCGACACCAGGAGATCGGCGATAGCACGCGCATCTGCCGGTTGGGCGTCACGAATCTCTAAGGGTGCTGTCACAATGGATCGACCTGCAGTCGCAAATTTCACCGAATACACAAAACTCTTTCCCGCAGGCGTCCAGCGGCTCTTACGCGAGATGCGTACAACGATCCGCAAAGCCGCGCCCGATGCCGAAGAGGTCATTAGCTACAGAATCCCGGCGTTCAAGCAGGGAAAGACTCTTGTCTGGTTTGCGGCACAAAGCCGGCATATTGGCCTCTATCCCGGCGTCGCGGCGATCGCTGCTTTCAAGAAAGATCTCGCGCCATATAAAGTCGGTAAGGGAACGGTGCAGTTTCCGTTCGACGAACCGCTACCCGTCGCGCTCATCACGCGAATCGTGAAGTTTCGTTTGAAAGGGCAAGGCGGTACCGCTGGGCGCAAACCGAAACGCAAACAGACGGTGCGAAAACGTCGCTCAACTGCAAAGTAAAATGGACACAGTGTATCTTGGCGCGGAAGCTTGCACTCGATGTGGTTGGGCTAAGCGGCATCCCATCACTGGCCGCATTCCCGTGGAACTCGAGCATATCGACGGCAATTGGCGCAATAACCAGCCGGACAATATCACGCTTCTCTGCCCGAGCTGCCATTCACTCACGCCAACATATCGCGCCCTCAACAGGGGCCGAGGCCGGCCCGAAAGATTGGGCGGCAGAGCGAACCCTCTGCGCGGGAATCGCGGTACAAAGGAAGGGCGGTGGAGGACCTCCCCGAAGAAACCGGCCGCTCCGCGGGAGCCGGAAAATCAGATTCTTTTCAATCTGCCGACGTAGCTCAGTGGTAGAGCCCGAATCTTGTAAATTCGTTACACCAGTTCGATTCTGGTCGTCGGCTCCAACATTGTTTCTTAAAAACGACTCCCACGCGAGGGTCCGATGGAAAACGACGTAGTCAACGACGATCTTGAAGACGAAGAGCTCGAAGACGACGACTTCGAGGACGAAGAACTCGACGACGAAGAGGACGTGGACGAAGACTAAACGTTCGCGGTGACGTGCGGACAGATCATCGTGCGAAACGCCTCGCCCGATGCGAGCGCGTCCATCGCTTCGTTCAGCTTGTCCAACCCCATCGTTCCGCTGACCAGCTTTTCGACCGGTAGTTTTCCTGCTCGCCACAATTCGACGTAGCGCGGTATGTCGCGCCTTGGGACCGACGAGCTCATGAACGCGCCGCGCAGCGTCTTATCGCCGTAGACGATCTGAGCCGGCGAGATTTCGGCTTTCTCCGAACCGCGTGGGATGCCGACGGCAACCATCGTTCCGCCGCGCGCGAGCGCGATCGCCGCTTGCTCGAAGCCACGCGTCGTACCGGAGACTTCGAAGGCAAACTGCGGTCCTTCACCGCGCGTTGCCTCTTTGATCTGCTGCAAGGCATCGGGCGCCGTCGGATCGATCGCAACGGTCGCGCCGAGCTCGAGCGCTTTTGCGCGCTTCTTCTCGACCGGATCGACGGCAACGATCGGATGCGCGCTGACCATCACCGCGCCGAGCAACGCCATCAATCCCACGCCGCCGGCGCCAAAGATTGCGACGCTCGTTCCCGGTTCGACGCGCGCCGTGTGCACCACAGCCCCGAGCCCCGTCAGCGCCGCGCAGCCGAACACCGCGGCGATCTCGCCGGGGACGTCAGCCGGAATGCGAATGAGCGATTCTTCGGCAGCGACGGTGTATTCCGCAAAACCGCTGACGCCGAGATGATGGCCGATCGTCTCGCCGTTGCGACGGAAGCGACGCGTTCCACGCAGCAGGTCCGCCGCCGCGTTCGCGCGGTTGCCGGGCTCGCACAGCGCCGGGCGCCCGCTGTTGCACGGCGTGCACTTTCCGCACGTCGGTACGAATGAGAAGACGACTTTGTCGCCGACTTTTACGCTGCTGACGCCGGGTCCGATGCGTTCGACGATTCCCGCCGCTTCATGACCGAGAACGATCGGCAACGGCTTGGTGAGGATTCCATCGATCGTCGAAAGATCCGAATGGCAGACGCCTGCACTCTCGATTCGGACGAGCACTTCACCGTAAGACGGCTCTTCCAGCTCGATCTCCTCGATCGAAAGCGGACGGCTCGCGGCGTACGGCCGCGTCCGCTGAAAATCACTTAAAATCGCAACCTTTGTCTTCATATGCTGATACCATACGGGCGCGCCCATGCGAGCCCTTCGCGCGTCCCGTTCTTCGGCCGATATTCGCAGCCGACCCAGCCGTCATAGCCGGTGGCATCGAGGACGTCGAGCACGTACGCATAGTTGACTTCACCACGATCGGGCTCGTTGCGCTCGGGGTTGCCCGCGATTTGCACGTGCGCGAAGCGTCCCGCCAGCGACCGGATGCGATGCGCCAGGTCGCCTTCGGTGATCTGCACGTGGTAGAGATCGAGCTGCAATTTGAGATTCGGAGCACCTACGCGGTCGATGACGGCAATCGCTTGCCTCGTAGTGTTCAGGTAATAGCCGGGGATGTCGCGATGGTTGATCGGCTCGAT
>JBOHTT010000200.1:0-5025 GCA_050733775.1 Vulcanimicrobiaceae bacterium | reverse complement strand
TGGTGGAGCTGCGCGCGTCCGAACGTGCATCCCGGGCGCTTACTAGTGCCGAGCCGCGGGAGTTCGATGCCTAACGCGAGCCAGACGGCGGAGCTCGGGCGAGGAGCGATGAGCGACAAAAGCAGCGCTTTGCGAGCGAAAAGCGACGAAGCCCCAGACCGCCAGACGGCAAGCCCTGCGGGTCGCGGCGGCGGATGCGCGCCAGCTTTGTTGCTCGTCGGTCACAGAGCTACTGCTATGCTTCCTCCTCGCGCCTCGCTGGCGCGCTCCGGCGCACGCGACGTTATACACCGAACTTCCGGGGCGCGACACTACGGTGCGAGACGCTCGATCAGCCACAGATCTCCGTGCCGGCGATATGCGAGACGGTCGTGCAGCCGGTTTGCGCGTCCTTGCCAAAACTCGAAACGTTCGGCTCCGACGCAATAGCCGCCCCAATGCGGCGGCCGCGGCACCTCATCCGGGAATCGTGACTCGAGTGCCTGCATCTGCTGTTCCAAGCCCTCGCGACCCGGGATGACGCGACTTTGCTCCGAGACCCATGCGCTAAGACGATGACCGCGCGGACGGCTCGCAAAATAGGCGTCGGATTCGCTCTGCGCGAGCTTCGCCACGGTGCCTTCGACGCGCACCTGACGATGCAACAGATCCCAATAGAAGAGCAGCGCCGCTCGCGCGTTGCCCGCGAGGTCGTGACCTTTACGACTTTCGTAGTTCGTGTAGAACACGAAGCCGCGCGCGTCAAATCCGCGAAGCAACACCGTGCGCACTGACGGCTGTCCTTCGGGGTCAACGGTCGCGAGGGCCATCGCGTGCGGTTCTTGCAAACCGGCACCTTGTGCCAGCGAAAACCAACGGCCGAATTGTTCGAATGGGTCGGTCGCGACTTCCGTCTCGACCAGCTCTGCGTGCGCTTCGTTCACGGGAACCGCCCGCCCAGAGCGCTACCGACCAGCGTCAAGAGCATCGTCGCGGCGCTCGCGGCGGCGAGCGGAATCGACACGTCGACTCGGCGGCGTTCCCAAACAGTCGTGCGCGCGAGACTTTCGAGCGTGCCTGCGATCGCCGAGGCATCGGTAGTACGCGTATACTTGCCGTGACCGGCCGCTGCAAACGCCCGCAGGGCGTCTTCGTCGATGGATGCCTCCTCGTTGGTTCCCGGTATGGCAAGCCCGCTTCCGTTCGTTCCGATACCGACGGTATAGATACGCACGCCGCGCGCGCCAAGCTGTTGCGCCACTTCCAAGGGATCGGCGCCGCGGTTGTTCACCCCGTCCGTAACGAGCACGACTGCCCGCAATCCACGTGCCGGCAACATTTCTCCCGCTAATGCCATAGCGTCGCCGATTGCGGTTGCGCCATTCGCGGACGGCACGTCGTCCAGCGCTTCGATGATGGTTCTCTTATCTTCGCTTGGATTGGCGATTCGGATCGCACTCGTTGCGAACGAGACGATGCCGATGCGCGTTCCCTGCGGAGCGGAACGCACGAACGAACGAGCGGCCGTGCGAACGGCGATTTCACGTGATGGCTCGATATCGTTTGCGCGCATCGAGCCGGAGGTGTCGAGGCAAAGCACGACCGTGCCGTTGCGGCTTGGCACGGGAACGACGAGGCTTGGCCCTGCGAGGGCTACGCCGCCCAAAAACGTACCGAAGGCGACTGCTGCCGCCGCGATGCGGAACGGCCACGCCGACACGCGCGTGGCATCGAGCAGAAACGGCAAGTTCGAATACGCGAACGCTTCTTTTCGGCGCATGCGATCGACGAGAGCGATCGTTGCGGCGGCCGCTATCGCAAGCACGATCGCCGCAAACAGCCACACCGGGCGCTCGAAGCTCATCGGATAGCCGCCCGGCCCAGTCCGAATGCGGCGAGCAGGGAACCTGCTCCATCTTCTTCCTGTAGTACTCCGACGCGCCAACCGCACTCGGTCAACTGCGCGAGCACGCGCTCCTGCCGCCGCTGCACGGCATCGACGTAGCGCCGCCGCGCAGCCCGGTCCAGGAAAACCGTACGCGCGGCGCCGCTTTCGGCATCGCGCACGCGGACGAATCCGCGCAGCGGCAAACCATCGCACCACGGATCTCGCGCAACGAGCGCCGTCGCGTCCACGTGTACGGCGAGGTCGCGCAAAAGCTCTTCCTCCGGTTCCGGAAAGAAATCGCTGATCGCGAGTAAGGCCGCATCGCGCGGTAATGCTGCGCGTGCCAGCCCCAAGGCTGCTCTGATGTCGAATGCCGCCTGCTCGCGGCTCTCGCGCAACCGGCTCGCGGCCGCGTTTCCACTAATGCGCGGTGCATCGACGTCGTCCGCAAAGATGCGCACGGCGCGATCCTCACGATCCAGCGCATCGGCCCAAGTGTCGAGCGCTTCAGCCGCCGCGGCACGCAAGCTCCGCCGGCGCCCGACGTTCATCGAAGCCGAGGTGTCGACGATCGCGCCGAAGCACAGCGCATGCTCTTCCAAGAGCACGCGCACTTGCAAGTTTCCCGCACGAGCCGTTGCAGCCCAGTCGATGCGGCGCGGATCGTCGCCTTCGACATAGCCCCGCAACTCCGAAATCTCGAGCCCATCGCCGCGTCGCGGGTACGGTCGCGCACCGCCGCGCACGACCGGCCGGCGCCGGCCAGAGAGCAATGCCGCGCGAATAGGAGACCTCACGGCGTCGGTACCTGCGTGATGAACGACTCGAGCAGCTCTTGCACGTTGACTCGCTCGCTGGCGACACGATAGGTGAATCCGACACGATGGCGCAGCGCGGCAACGGCGAGACTGCGGACATCGTCGGGAACGACGTAGTTGCGTCCGTCGAGCACGGCGCGTGCTTTGGCAAGGTGCGCGAGCATCAGAGCGGCTCGAGGGCTGGCCCCGCGCTCGACGTAGCGGCCGCGCGCTCCGTTCGCATCGCGCGTCGCGCGAATCATATCGACGATGTATGCGCGCAAACGAGGCTCGAGATGCACCTTCTCCGCTTCTTCGCACCACGCGCGGACGTCGTCGAGCGTCACGGCATCCTGCGCCAGGGGCACCTCGCCGGCGCCGAATCGCTCGACGATTGCGAGCTCTTCATCGCGCGATGGATAATCCACGTATAGGTTGATGGCGAAACGGTCACGCTGCGCCAGCGGAAGCGCGTACGTGCCGTCGTCGTCGAGCGGATTCATCGTTGCAAGAACGATGAAAGGACTCGGAAACGGAAACGACTGCGGGCCGATCGTCGCTTGCCGTTCCTGCATACCTTCGAGCAACGCCGACTGCACTTTCGCCGGGGAGCGATTGATTTCGTCCGCGAGAACGATATTCGCGAAGATCGGTCCCCGTACGGTCGTGAATTCGCCGCTGCGTTGATCGAATATGCGGGTGCCGACGATATCGCTAGGAAGTAGATCGGGCGTAAACTGAACGCGCCGAAAGGTTCCACCAATCGCGTTGGCGAGGCTGCGCGCTGCCAGCGTCTTTGCGACGCCGGGAGGCCCCTCGAGCAGCACGTGGCCGCTCGCGATCAGGGCGACCAGCATGCCGTCGACAACGGCGCGCTGACCGACGATCGTCTTCTCGACGGCGGCGCGCAAAGCTCCAGGGCGTGCGGTCATGCGGCGATCACGTGTCGAACCGCATCCAACAGGTCCTCGATTGCTCCCTGCAAGTTCGGCTCGTCGACGAACGTGGCGCGTTCTGCGGCGCGCAGGGCAGCGCGGAGCGTCATGCGGTCCGAAGGGATTCGTTCCAACAGCGAAGCCAGGGTCTCGTCAGTGCGCGCGCCGGCGAACGCGAAAAGCGCGCTGCGAACGTCAGCAGCCTTCGTGCGGCTGCGCTCGACCGACAGATTCGCCGCTGCTCGGCGCACGCCGTCCATCTGTTCGCCCGGCGACCGCGGCTGAGGGGGCGGCGGAAAGGGCCGCGCAGTCGGGAGCGTCACGTACGCCCTGCGGCGTCCGCGACCGACGCGCCGCAAAACCAGCCCAAATGCGACGATCGCGACGATACCGATGATTGCGCCTGCACCGATGCGCAGCGCGCGTTTCGTCGCTTCTTGCCACGGCGGCTCGCTCTCGGATGATTGCGGCACGATCGAAATGTGGAGAGTGTTCGATGAGAACCTGAACGGCTTTCCGCCCCGCGACGGATCGCGCGCATCGATATAGGCCGGTGAAACCGTCGCCTTTCCCGGAGCGACTCCGGCGACCGTCAGCGTTTCGAGGTAATCGGTCCCATCTCCGGAGATCGGCGTCGTGTGTTTCTCGTCGCCGAGGATCGTAAGGTTTTGCACGTCCGGTAAAATCAACGACGACAGATCGGCGTTATGTTGCTTCACGCGTACGTGGATGGTGAGGTGAAACGCTTGACCTTCTTGGGCGGTCGTGCGCTGTGAAGTAATCGATAATGCAGTGATCGTCAGCGCGGGAAGGTTTTGCGCAAGCGCCCGTCCGGTAACGGCGATAACTGCGCCGAATGCAGCGGCGGCAAGAAGCCGTTTATACGCGGCTGTGGATCCCGGAATACCAGTCAGCGAAGAGATGACGTGCATCGAGCGGTCCGGGAGCCGCCTCAGGATGAAATTGAACGCCGACGACCGGCAAACGGCGATGGCGAAAACCTTCGTTCGTTCCATCATTGAGATTGACCATCGTGGACTCTAAGTCATTTGGTAGCGAAGTACCGTCGACAGCGTAACCGTGGTTGTGCGCGGTGATGATGACGCCGCCGCCGCGAAGGTCTTTCACCGGCTGATTGCCGCCGCGATGACCGTAGGGCAGCTTGAAGGTCGTGGCGCCACATGCGAGGGCAAGCAGCTGGTGCCCGAGACAAATACCGAACATCGGCAGCGATCCGAGAAGGCCGCGCAGCGTGTCGATCGTGCCTTCGAGGTCCGCCGGATCTCCAGGACCCGGTGAGATGACGACGGCTTCAGGGCGCCGCTCGCGGATCTGATCGACGGACGCCGAGTACGGCAGTACCTCGACGTGCGCGCCCAGAGCTGCGAGCTGCTGTAAGATGGCTCGTTTGACGCCGCAGTCGAGC
>JBOHTT010000199.1:0-3687 GCA_050733775.1 Vulcanimicrobiaceae bacterium | reverse complement strand
GCGCGACGTTGACGATCGTCGTGTCGGCGAGCTGCATGAGCGTCGCCAGCATGACGGCGCCAACGATCAAGGCGCGCCGCGCGCCATATTCTACGAGGTCGGACACGATCGTTAGGCCGCGACAACCGCATCGCGCTCGAGCAGGTCGTCGTTCTCCCGAACGATTTGCTCGAAGAAGGCCACTGCTTCGCGCTCGCGCCGATTCAAATGCACGATCTCGTCGACGGCCTCGGCATGGGTGGCCAGCGACGCCGCTGCCGACACAAATGAAGTCCAGGCGCGCGGGCTCCCGTCGGAAAGGGCGATGGCGTAGGCATCGACCGTGGTGCGCGCCTCGGACCCGAAGCTGGCGGACAGCCCTTCGAGGCTTGTGGCTTGCTGCGATAGCCGGCCAAGGGCACCAAGGGCTTCACCGGAGAGGGCTGGGCTGGACGTTGGAGGCCGTTGTATAGTAAAATACATGTTGTACCAACAATAGTACAACAGTTGTTTTACTGTCAAGCCGCAATCTGAAGATTTTTTATGGGAAACGAAACGGCCGAGGCGCCAGTCCAGCGCGAGTTCTGGTACCCCGAGCGCGATGACATCACGATCTACGGCATCATGGCGGCGCTGAGCGACCCGACGCGTCTCGAGATTGTCCGAAAGCTCGCGGAGAGGGCGGAGTGCTGCCCCTTCGATTTCGTCGATCGCACGAGCAAGCAGAACCTCGTGCACCACTTCAAAGTGCTGCGCGAGGCCGGCCTCGTCAAAGCGCGCTACGAAGGCCGAAAGAAATTCGTTTGGCTGCGCCGCGACCTCATCGACGATATGTTCCCGGGATTGCTCGACGGCGTCTTGCGCGCCGTCGAAGCCTCAACCGCTAACCAGCGAGCGTAATCCCGCTTCGTCGAGAACCGGCGTGCCGAGCTGCTGCGCTTTTTCGAGCTTGCTCCCCGCTTCCGAACCGGCAACGACGTAGTCCGTATTTTTTGAGACCGAGCCGGTAACTTTTCCGCCGGCTTGCACGATCAGCTCCGTCGCTTCTTCGCGCGTCATCGACGGCAGCGTGCCCGTGAGCACGAGCGTTTTGCCCGCGAGCTTGCCGCGTGGTGCGCGCGCGTTTTGGCGCCGTCAGGACGACGCCGGCGCGCCGCAGCCGCTCGACGATATCGCGATTGGTCTTCTGCGAGAAAAAGAAATCGACGCTCTCTGCGATGCGCTCGCCGACACCTTCCACTTCCTGAAGCCGCGCAGCACCGGCGTCCGCAATCTCGTCGATCGAACCAAACTCCGACGCGAGCGCCGTCGCGTTTTGCATGCCGACGTAGCGAATCGATAACCCGACGAGGACGCGGACGAGTCCGCGCGATTTCGATTTTTCGATCTGCTCGAGCGCGTTGGCGATCGACTTCGAACCCATGCGCGGCACTTCACCGAGGCGACGCTCGTCGAGGCGGTAGATCTCGGCGACGTCGTGGACGAGATCGAGATCCACCAGCTGCGCCGCCAGCGTGTCGCCGATGCGCTCGATGTCCATCGCGCCGCGCGAGCACCAGTGACGCACGCGCTCGCGCAATTGCGCGGGACACGCCGCGTTCGTACAGTACGCAACCGCTTCGTCTTCGAGCCGCTCGACCTTGGAACCGCAAACCGGACACGTCGTGGGCAGCTTGTAGCGCCGCGGATGGCCGACGCGCTTCTCGAGCACAGGGCCGACGATCTCCGGGATCACGTCGCCGGCGCGGCGCACGATGACGACGTCGCCGACGCGGATGTCTTTGCGGTCGATGACGTCTTGATTCGAAAGCGTCGCGCGACTGACGACCACGCCGCCGATCGGTACGGGCTCGAGTACCGCAAACGGATTGATCGATCCGGTGCGGCCGACGTTGACTTCGATGCCCAAGAGTTTGGTTTGCGCCTCGGCTGCACGAAACTTGAAGGCAATCGCCCAACGTGGATCGCGACCTGCCGCACCGAGCCGCTCTTGCAGTGCGAGATCGTCGACTTTGACGACGACGCCGTCGATCTCGTAATCGATCTCCGAGCGCCGGCTTTCACAACGTTTGCAGAAATCGATAACGGCATCGATGTCTTTGCACTTCTGTGTGTTGCGATCGACCGGCAAGCCGAGCGACGAAAGATAGGACAGCAGCTCGTGCTGCGTTTTCGCCGGAATCGCGCCTTCGACTGTCCCGACTGCGTAGGCGACGAAGGATAGACGCCGCTTCGCGGTTTCCCGCGGATCGAGCTGGCGCACGCCGCCCGAGGCGGCGTTGCGCGGGTTTGCAAAGGCAGTGAGACCGTCTTTCACACGCTCCTCGTTGAGACGGTCGAAATCGCTGCGGCGCAAGAACACTTCGCCGCGAACCTCGATGAGCTGCGGCGCTTTCCCGCGTAGCGTCAACGGCAACGATCGCACCGTGCGCAAATTTGTCGTAACGTCTTCACCGGTTAGGCCGTCGCCGCGCGTCGCGCCGGCCTCGAATCGGCCGTCGCGATAGCGCGCCACCATCGCGAGACCGTCGATCTTCAGCTAGCAGTTATACGCAACGGCTTTGCCGGCCAGCTTTTGCACGCGCGCGTCGAACGCCCGCAGCTCTTCGTCGTCGAAGGCGTTGGCCAAGCTGAGCATCGGCTTGGTGTGCACGTACGGCGCAAACGCGTCGACCGGTGCGGCGCCCACGCGCTGCGTCGGAGAATCGTCGGTGACCAGCTCCGGGTACTCGCGCTCGATATCCAGCAGCTCGCGCATGAGCGCATCGTATTCGGCGTCGCCGATATCCGGCGCGTCGAGAACGTAATATTTGTGGTTGGCATCTTCGAGCCGCGCGCGCACGTCGCGCGCGCGGCGCTCAGCGGCGTGGAGTGAAGACTTGGACTGCGTAGCCATCGGGATCGGAAAGAACGGCGATCCGCCCGAACGGCGCGTCGAACGGCTCTTGCAGGATACGTGCGCCCATCACGCGTGCATCGGTGATGAACTTGTCGACGTCCGGGACCCTAAAACCGAGCTGCAGCGTTCCCGGCGTCACTTTCCGGCCATCGCCTTCGGGATGCAAACCGAGCCGCTTCCCATCGCCCAACTCGAAGTCGACCCAATTCGGAACCTGGTCGTTCACGACTTTGAGGCCCAGGACGTTGCGATAGAAATCACGCGACTTAGCGAGATCGCGGCACAATGCCATGAACATGGAAAATTCGGAAATTTTAGGCTTCGACTGCGATGGCTCGTCCATTAGCGTGGAGCTCCTCCAACACTGCCATGTTGGCGTCTTCCAATTCGGCGATTCGTTCTCGGTCGGATTCGAGGTGCCCCGTCGCGCGCGCATCCTCGAGTACCGGTCGCAAGTACACGCCGGTGAACGACGCATCGTGGGCCGCCACTTCCTCGGGCGTTCCCGTCGCGACGACGTGCCCGCCTCGATCGCCGCCTTCCGGCCCAAGATCGATCAGATAATCCGCCGTCTTGACGACGTCGAGGTTGTGTTCGATGACGAGCACCGTGTTGCCGAGCTTTACCAGCCGCTGCAGCACGTCGAGCAACTTATGAATGTCGGCGAAGTGCAAGCCCGTCGTCGGCTCGTCGAGCACGTAGAACGTCCGACCCGTTGCCCGTCGCGACAACTCCGTGGCGAGCTTGATGCGTTGGGCTTCGCCACCCGAGAGCTGGGTCGCCGGTTGTCCCATCGCGATGTACCCGAG
>JBOHTT010000198.1:0-14942 GCA_050733775.1 Vulcanimicrobiaceae bacterium | reverse complement strand
GACGGATAGCGCGGCTCGTTGATCGCCTTCGTGACGGAAACCAATGCCGGCGCTTGCAAGCTAACCTCGATGTAGCCCGTATCCGTTTCGCGCTGCGCGTTGATCGTCGTCCCGTCGGTGTCGAGCTTGCGCACGTACGTCAATCCGGGGACGCCGAGATATTCCGCGAGCATTCCCGGCACTTCGCCCGTGATCGCATCGGTCGATTGCGTGCCGCAGAGGACGAGATCGAATCCCGTTTTCTTCAGCCCCGCAGCGATCGCATATGCCGTAGCGGCAACGTCGGAACCTTCGAGCTTCGGATCGCTCAACATCACGGCATCGTCGGCGCCCATCGCGAGCGCTTTGCGAACGATCTCTTTGCCGCTTTCCGGCGCCATTGAAAAAATTGTGACGGTCGAACCGTCATTTCGTTTTTCTTTCAGCTGCAATGCCGCTTCGATCGCATATTCATCGAACGGATTGAGGACCGTCTCGACACCCGTCCTTACAAGGCGTTTCGTCCCAGGATCGATCCTTTTGTCGGCGTTCGTGTCCGGGACGAGCTTCACGGTCACGACGATTTTCATACTCAAACCGCGCCCCGTTCGGTCCCTCGACTACTCACCCCTGCGGGGGTGCTACGCTCGGGATGACAGGGGCGTGCGCGACGTCTCAGCCAGGGTCACAGCGCGCGGCGTGCGATAACCGATTTCGATATGCACGCTCGTGCCGTGTTCGCCGTGATGGATGTCCAATTTATCCGCGAGACGCTCGATGATGCCAAGTCCGTGCATCCGATCGTCAATCGAAGGTTCGCGCCAAACGCCGTCGTCGCGAACGTCGACGATAATCCGCTCGCTCTCGCGTTTTAGCGTCAGCGAGACCATACCGCCGCCGTCGCCGTAGGCGTGCTCGACGGCATTGTTCACTGCCTCACCTACCGCGAGGACCGCATTGAACTCGCGATCCGGCTCGAACGGCGATCCCGACACGAAGCGTCGTGCCGCGAGGCGCATCCGCTGCGCGTTGTACGGCGTCGCGAGGAGCCGCACGCTGAACTCATCGACGTGCGGAAACCGCAAAACGAACATCGCGGCGTCGTCCTGATGCGAGCCGACGCGCAGCGTCGTCTGCAGATCGGCCGCACGTGCGGTGAAGCCGCGCCGCGCCCAGCGCGTCAACGCTTCCGCGAGCGCCAGCTCTCCGGCGGGAAGATCGCGCTGATCCTCGACCACGCCGTCCGTGTACAGCACGAGTGCACCGCCGGCAGGAAGCTCTCCGCTGACGTTTTTCAGCAACAGATCGTCGGCAACACCCAGGGGAATGCCTTCGCACTGCAACAGGCTGACGTTGCCGTCTTCACGCACGATTACGGGCGGCGGATGACCGGCCGAAGCGCACGTGAACGCCAGCGTCAACGGATCGAGGATGCCGAAGAATGCGGTCACCATCCGTTGACCGAGCGCGTTGACCAAACGATTTGCCGCCGAAAGAACTTCCGATGGATCGGGACTCCCGATGGTCGCCGCCTGCATTACGTGTCGTACTTGATTCATGACGACCGCTGAATCGAAACCGTGACCCGCAACGTCACCAATTGCCACGGCGATCGTACCGTCACCCAACTCGAAAGCATCGTACCAGTCGCCGCCGACGAGCGCCTCGCGCTGTGCGGGCTCGTACGCGACGTCCAGCCGTACGCCCGGTGCGTACGGCAGCGCCAGCGGCAGCATCGAGCGCTGCAGCATCCGCGACAGCTCGCGCTCGCGCAGAAACGAAAGAATGCGCTCGACGCCTATCGCCGCGCGATTGGCGATCTCGACGACGAGCGCAATGTCTTCTTCGCTCGGTTCTTCGCCCGATTCGCGCGCAAAACCGATAAAACCAAGCGACTGTTCCCCGTCGAAGACCGGTGCCGCAACGTATCGTAGCGACCCTGCGACCGTGGTGAACTTTCCGGTATGCAGCATCGCGCCGATTAACGGACGTTCGTGGTCGGTGATCGAACGTGAGATTGCGACGCCGGTGGCCGGATACCGCAATTCTGTGAACCAACGCTCGCCGGGCTGCGTGCTTGCGAGATCGGTAAGGCCGTCGGCGAGCGCGTCGAGCGTGCGCGCTGCAGCGACGACGTTCCCCGTTTCCGCAAGAATTTGAAAGCGATTCTTCAGCCGCCAAAGCGTTTCGCTCGCGGCAACCGTTTCTTCAACGTCCGCGAGCGTCGCGACCCACTTCAAGATGCCGCCCCGGTTGCGCGGAACCGGACGTGCCGACAGCTCGAAGGTGCGCGTGCCTTGCGCGGTGTCGATCTTCGTCTGTACGACGAACTCTTCGCCGGCGGCGATGCCGGCATTCCACGCATCGGCAAATGCGCGATAATGTTGGGGCGGAATCGCCTTTTGCAGAGCCTCGCGCGGCCGCTGAAGTGCGGCTCCCGCCGGAACGATTTCATACCAACGCCGGCTCAGATAGTCGATCTCGCCGTTCGGTCGTGCGGTCAACACGACGCTGGGCGTGTGGTGCAAGATCTGGCTGAAGTACGGCATCTCCTTTTTCAGAAGATGCATATAGCGTGGAACGTCCTCGAGCGTTCCCGTCACCGCTGCGACTGCGGTAATCTCGTCTTCGTCGCCGAAAAGCGGAAAGAATACCATCGATCGCGAGCCGATCGGGCGCTCCTTCGCGGCGCGCGCAAGACGCGCGTCGCTCAACCCTTTGATGCAGCGCTCGCGCGACGAAGCGTCTCGAGAGAATTCGGCTTCCGCCGCGGCATTGAAAACGATTCGTCCGATACTAATCGCCGCCGGAACCGTGAGCGCGATGACGTTGCGGACGACGTTGGACACCATCGAGGGTTATTTCGAAGCTCGCGAGCCTACGAGATGCTCCAGCTCCGCGGTGCGCGACTGCAGCTCGTCGTTGGTGGTGTTCAATTCCTCGACCGTCGCTTGCAGCTCTTCGTTGAGCGTCTCAAGCTCTTCGTTCGTTGCTTGCATTTCCTCGTTGAGGGTTTCCACCTCTTCTTGGGCGGACGCGGCTTCCTCAGCATTGATGAGAAGCTGCTCGTTCGCCGTTCGCAGGTCGCTGTTCGCGGCCGTGAGATCGTTGTTGGCCTTCAACAATGATTTTTGGCGTTCCGAGAGCTCGCGAATGCGCCCTTCCAGCTCTGCGATTCGTTTCGCCTGATCGCCCTCAGCCTTCGCGACCACGCCATAGCGTTTCGTTACCTCCGTTACGTCCTGAAGCACGAGCGTGACGACGTCGGAGTGGTTTGCCGAAGAGAGATCGTAGACGGTCAGCACATTTACCGTCCGCCCTTCGTTGAGGTCGGTCTCGATCTCAAGCATCTCCGAATCCGGACTTTCGCCCCGAAACGCCGCGTCGATTCGGGCGCGCACCTTTGCGCCGTCGACGCCTTGCGCCGAATGGATCAAATCTTCCCCAACGCCGACGCCGTGGATCTGCATCATCGCGCGCGCCGCCGTATTCATGGCGATGATATCGTAGTGCCGGTCGACCACGATCACGCCGAGCGTCGAACCAAGCATCTGCCGCCCGACCGTTTCGGCGACACTCACCCGCGAATCGGTTTGACGCGAGAGCGGCCTATTACGGAGCAGCGCCGCAATCTTCGGTTCCGCGATCTGAGGAAGATCCTTAAAGCGCGTCGGCGGAATCAAGATCCGTTTACCGACGCGCTGATAGATCTTCAACGAAGAGTTGCTGGCGGAAAACAGCTCCGACATCGGCGTCGTCGACTCGGCCCTGCCCAACACCAAAAACCCCTTGTCGCGCAGGGAGAAGGCAAAGAGCTGTAGGGCTCGCGTTTGCAGCTCCTTCGTGAAATAGATCAACACGTTGCGGCAAAGAACGAGGTCGATGCGAGGAAACGGTGCGCGCTGTGCCAGATCGTGCTGACCGAAGACGGTCATGTTTCGGATCCGCTTGTTGACCTCGTACGAGTCGCCCATGCGCGTGAAGTGCCGCTGCACGAGTTCGGAAGAAAGCTCGCGCAGGGCTTCGCGGCCGTAGACACCGCGTCGCGCAAAAGAAATGGCATCCTCGTCGATGTCGGTTGCAAAGATGCGTACCGGGGGACGTTCGCCCTGAATCACGTCGGCGCACAGCATCGCCAGCGAGTACGCTTCTTCGCCGGTTGAAGCGCCGGCCGACCAGATCCGAAGCTCTGCATTGTTGTTTCGCGCATCTGCTACGAGCTGCGGCAAAACGTTTTCCCGGAGCTCTTCGAAGAGCGGCGGATCGCGAAAGAAATCCGTGACCTTGATGAGAAATGCGCTAACCAGCTTTTGATAGCCGTCGGGCTGTCGCTGCAAATATTTCATGTAGTCGTGCGGCGTCTCACAGCCCGCCGCCACCATGAGGCGCGAGAGCCGCCGCATGATCGTCGGCATCTTGTACTGCAGAAAGTCGATGCCGGTGCGGTCGCGCATTTCGTTCAGCAAGGCCCGCACGGCGCTTGCGTCGTCCGTATTTTCCGGCATCTCGGTTCGGCGAATGAGCGTGCCGATCAGCGGGCCGATCTGCTCCGGCCGCGCGACGAAATCGACGACGTTCGGCGGAATGAGCAGCGGGAGGGCCGGATAGCTCGCCGACGAGGCCTCCTGAACGATGACCGTCCCGCCACGCTCTTTGACGCTGCGCGCGCCCGCGAGCCCGTCGCTGCCCATGCCGGAGAGGACGATCGCGATCAGACGGTCGCCGTACACCTCGGCCGCCGTCGTGAAGAGGCGATCGATCGACGGCTTCGCGCCGGAACGAGGCTCCAAATACAAGTTCGCGGAGTGATCGACGATGCCGACGTCGCTGCCCGGCGGGATCACGTAGATGGTGCCGGTGGCAAGCTGCTGCCGAGCCTCGACCGTTTTCAGCTTGAGGGCGCTGTGCTGCTTGAGAATGTCGACCAGATGCGATTCGCGCTTCGGATCGAGATGCTGAGCGACGACGACGGCTGCGGCCAGCTCGCTGGGAAGCCCGGCAACGAGCGCACGCAATGCGTCGATGCCCCCGGCCGAGGATCCGGTCACGATCAGGTACGTGTTAGCACCCCCCCCGGATCTTGAGAATTCTTCATCTCTTCCATCTTCGGGTATACTCTTCAGCCAGCGACCAAAGGCGTTCTTCACAAAGGAAATGAGTCATGCCCTCGGCTTCGCTCGTGGTTATTGGCGCTTCGGCTGGCGGCGTGCAGGCACTGCAAAACGTTCTCGCCTCGTTTCCGCCTGATCTCGAGAGCGCCGTGGCCATCGCACTCCATCGATCGCCGGCAACAAACCCGGATCGGCTTCCCTCTCTCCTGCAGCGGCAAACGACGATTCCCGTAACGGGCGTTCGCGACCGCGAACCGATGGTGGAACGGCATATCTACATCAGTCCCCCAGGCGTCCACCTCGAAATCAGCGAGAGCGCTTTCCGCCTCACCGCCGGCCCCCGCGAGAACGGCGCGCGACCGGCAATCGACGCGCTTTTCAGAACCGCCGCGCAAAGCCGCGGAAGAAAAGTCGTCGGCGTGCTGCTCTCCGGGCTGCTGGACGATGGCACGGCCGGCCTCGCCGCAATCAAAGCGGCCGGCGGCTATACGATCGCGCAAGATCCCGCCGACGCGCTCTTCGCAGACATGCCGCGAAACGCGATCGAGAACGTCGAGATCGACGCCGTATGCCGCGCCGCCGAAATGGGCGAGTGCATCAGTGTAGCACTCGAGGAGCGAGCGATTCCGCTGCGCCCCCAGTCGAACCCCGGTATCGATCGTCCGTCGTCCTTTTCGTGTCCGGATTGCAGCGGGGTGCTATGGGAACGCACGCATGACGGCGTTTTGCATTATCGCTGCAGAACCGGTCACGCGTACTCGCCTGCATCGCTGTACGCGCGGCAAGGCGACTCACTCGAGGGTGCGTTGTGGGCCGCGATCCGCGCGCTGGAAGAACGCGCCGAGATGACGGAACTTCTGGCAAAACGATTGCGCGCGCGCGGTCTGCAGCACGCGGCGCAGCGGCTCGAACGGCAGTCGCGCGTTGCGCGCGACCATGCCGGCGTGGTGCGCGCTACCGTCACTGAGGTCGAGACGACGCGTCGCGAACCCGACGACGCAAACGAGGAAGATACGGGCTAACGGCGGACGAGCACCTCGGGCGCGGCGTCTGAGGAAGGCAGAGCCTCTTCGGGCTGTGCGGGCCCGCGCTCGGCAGTCTCGGCAGCGAGCGACATCCCCCAGCGTACGACCGTGCGGTTCTCGATCATATTGAAGAGCGCTTCAACGACGAGACCGAGGACGGAGATCGTGATCATGCCGGCAATCATCGACGGCGTGTCGAGATAGTAGCGCGCGTTGCTGATGTACCAGCCGAGGCCGCCCGAAGCACCGGCTACGCCAAAGACGAGCTCTGCGGCAACGACGGTGCGCCATCCGAATGCCCAGGACGTCTTGACCCCGGTGATGATCTGCGGCAGCGCGCCGGGAACCAGCACGTCGAAAATCAGACGACCTCCGCGCAAACCAAGGTTCTGCGCGACCATGCGCAGCGTTGACGAAATCGTACGAAACCCGCTCTCGGTATTGAGCGCCATCGGCCAGACCGTAGCCAGCGCGACGACGAAGACGATCGAGCGCGGCGTGAGGCCGAACCACAGCATCGCGAGCGGCAGCACCGCAATCGACGGTAGTGGATTGAATAGCGAGGTGAGCACGCGTAACAGGTCGTGCCCGACGCTCGAGAGCACGCCGAAGGCTGCAAGAATTACGCCGAGTGCGGCGCCGATCAGCATGCCGATGATGAGAATTTCGAGCGTATGGCCAGTCGCGCCGAGGAGCGAGCCGTTCGCGATATCGGTGACGAGCGTCTTCGCGACGTCGCCGGGTGCGGCGAACAAGATCTGTTTGATGTGTTTGGCCGTGATCCACCACTGCCAGACGCCGATGATGCCGATCACCAGGATCGTGCGGCGCAGCCACGACGGAAGACGCGTCCAGCGCAGGTTCACGCAGCGGCACCTTCGTCGAGGAGCCGATGCAGCAGCGTTCCCGCATCGCCACCGGCGGCTTTGACGTCGACGATCTGACGAACGCGACCCGGACCGCGCGTGAGCACGAGCACGCGATCGCCGATCGTCACCGCTTCTTCGATCGAGTGCGTGATGAGCACGATCGAAAGGCCGAGCCGCGCGTGGATTGCGAGGAGCTCGCGTTGCATGCGCGTGCGCGTGATTGCGTCGAGCGCGCCGAACGGCTCGTCCAGCAGCAGCAATGTCGGTTCGAGCGCGATCGCGCGCGCGATTGCGGCGCGCTGCTTCATGCAGCCGGAAAGCTGATGCGGATAGCGATCGCCGGCGACGGCGATTCCGACCAGCTCGAGAACCGCGCGGGCGTGCTTGAGCGCTTCTTCTTTCGGCAATTTCTTACAGACTCGCAACGCGTAAGCGACGTTACCGCGAATCGTCTGCCACGGAAAGAGCTGGTCGAAATCCTGAAATACGACCATGCGATCCGGGCCGGGCTCGGCAATCGGTTTGCCGTCGACCGTGATGCGCCCGCCGGCTGGACGCATGAAGCCGCCGATTGCCTTCAGCAACGTCGTTTTTCCGCAACCTGACGGCCCGATCACGACGAACTTCTCGCCGCGAGCGATTTCAAACGAGACGCCCGAAACGGCAACGACGGCACCGCTGCCGCGATCGGGATACCTCATCGTCACATCATGCGCGACGACGACCGCGGAGGCGCCGTTCAGTCGCCTTTACCTCCGAGCAGCGGCAGTTCTAAATCTTTGATGGACGCCGGCTGCTGCTTGAGCATGCCGATGGAGTGCATGAAAGTGGCATATTTCATGAAACCCTGCGGTACAGTCGAATATTCCACGCCCGGCTCTTTGAGCCACGCGCGATACTGCGCCGCCTTGACCTTACCCCCGGAGTCTTGTTCCAGGATCGCGCAGTAACCGTCGACGTCTTTGTGGATGTAGTCGGTCGCCGCCTGAAGCTGCGCGTAGAAGTATTTTGTGAATTCGGGATACTTCTCGTAGAAGGCATCCGTCGTGTAGGCGGAATTGAACGTGGTTTTGCCGGAGGCTTGCCAGCTGCGGAAGACGACGTGTCCGCCCGCAGCCACTTCTTCGAACTGGAACGGAGGCGAGCTGAGGTGGCACTCGAGCTGTCCGTTTTGCAGCGCAAGGACGCCGTCGGGATGACGAATTGCGACGATGTTGGTGTCGAGCGCGTGCGCATTGCCGAGCTGCTGCTGGCACGCCATGCGCAACGCAATCGCTTGAATGGCGTCCGGCGAGGGCATGCCGACTTTCATACCCGGCTTGATGTCTTTGAGAGATTTGATGGCTGGATCGCGCGACACCATCCAGAGATCCATCAAATTGAGGCCGCCGATGAGCTTGTAGCCGACGCCGCGGTCCCAACCGATCAAGAACGGCCCGACGCCTCCACAACCGACCGCAATCGTCCCCGAGATGATGCCGTCGCGAATCGCGTCGCCGTTCGTCAGGACGGGCCAATTGAACGTCGCGTTCGGGTACTTCTTTTCGAGCAGTTTCTGGCTTTTCATCACGATCAGATTGCCGTAGCCGATGCCGGGCTGGATCGCGATCGTGATCGTCGACGGCAGCGCCGCATCGGCCGCGTACGCGCGCGTTGCCGCTGCGCCCATACCAAGCGCTGCAGCGCCTGCTGCGGCTCCCGCGACGAGCGAGCGCCGCGAAATCTTCTGTTGCATTGAACCCCTCCGTACCTTAAACGCACCGTCACGCTCGATCGTCACTTTCTGTCGTACCGGGAAGGTGCGTCCCTGCCAAGGGCTTGGAGATCGAACCTCAGCGAGGCGATTTCCGGGCCGAACCTCCACAGCATAGGCATTGTCGACTTGCTGACGACTCTACGCACACGCTCGGCTTCCCGCCCTATCGACGCCGTTTATTTCGCCCACAATAAGTCGACGTCTGGCTGTGACAATTGGGACACAGCAACCGCAGATTTTCCAGGCGATGATCGTTGTTCGCACCGTTCAGATGGTCAATATGTAGCACGAGTCGAGCACCCAACCATTGAGAAATGCCGCAGCTTGCACATCGTTCCGCGAGGAGACCATCGCGCACGATGCGTCTCTTCAACAATGATGTACTGCCGCGATAGCTGCTGTCGCGCACAAGAATTTCTGAAAGTGGTATCGATGGCGCCCAACTGTGCGTGCCTCCCCGCAAATGTGCCTGACCAAGCCAATGCGACGTATCTAAGCCAAGCAATCGAATTCTCTCGTAAAGGATTTTATAGTTTCCGCCGGCCGGGATCCGACCGAGCCGCCGAAGGACCTCTGCAGCGGATTTACCATCACGCACCGCTGCCGAAAATGCCCTTTCATCGAACTTCGATCGCTTTGCCACGAAAAATAGTCTGTACCTTGGCTGTGCCAACTGTCTCGCATTCAGAACTTCCGAGCAGGCTGCGTGTGCAATGTCGTACAAGTAAGAGTGCCCCGACGTGGGGTGGTGGCGGAATCGGTAGACGCAGCAGACTTTTTCTGGAGCCGGCCGAACGGAAACGGCGGCCGGGATGCGCTCAAACTCGGTGAACTCTTCCGTTGACAAAACGTTGACAACGCCGAGCCAAGCCGCGAAAGCGGAAGGTGTAGAGACTGGACGGGCGCGGCCTACGTGGTGCAAACCATACGGTCAAGGCACAGTCCGGACCACAAACGCGAAAGCGGTGGCGAAAGCCATAGTGGTGTGAAAATCTGCAACCCGAAAGGGTGTCCGAGTTCGAGTCTCGGCCACCCCACGTTCTTGGGAAGAAACAGCGGCGCTATTACGGGGGCGCCCCTACAGCAGTTGCATGCGGGCTGTGATAATCGCTGCCTAGGACAATCCCTCTGTGGTTCGACTCCGCGCGCTAAAGCGCGCTCCGCTCACCATGACAAGTTGAACCGTACTTCTCGACTAAATAGCCGTATAGCAAGTCCAGCTGCGAGATGGTGCATGCGTCGACTTCGAGCAGGCTAAGCGCCTCGTCGACGATCAGCAAACCTGCGGGGAAGATGTCGGCGCGTTGCGGGCTGATGCGCGGTTGCGCGCGTCGAGTTGCGGTGTCCATCGCGAGGAAGCGACGCGCGAGCGCATCCAGCTGCGCGCGCGTCAGCACGACACCGTCGACGAGCTCTCGATGGCGGTCGCTGAGGATCGCCGCGGCGTTGAACATCGTGCCGCCGACCGTCAGGACTTGCTGCGGCTTCGGAAAATTCGCCAGCGGCGACAAACGCTGTCGCGCGAAGGCGCGCGCCTCTTCTTCCAGCGCATCGATATCGGGAGGAACCTCGCCGCCGAGCAACGCGGGAACCGCCTCGGACAAACGTACGGCGCCGATCTCGCAGGACACGCTGCCGGCAAGCGTTCCGGCGCCGTACGCATACTCTGCGCTACCTCCGCCGACGTCGAGCACGCCGACGAGCGTATCGCTCGAAGCACGATTTGCCGTCGCGCCACGAAACGACAGCGCAGCCTCACGCTCGCCGGAAAGAATCTCGAGCTTTACGCCGAGCCGCTTTTCGACCTCGCGGCAAAACTCATCGCCGTTCGACGCGCGACGCATCGCGCTCGTGGCAATCGCCCCGAGCGTCGTTTCGTATGCTCGCAAATCGCCGATATATTCGTCGATCACGCCGAGCGTGCGCGCAATGCCCTCAGGATCGAGCGGGCCCGCTTCTTTCAGATTCGCACCGAGGCGCGTTCCGATCGAGCGATGCAGGACCGGCGCGAGCTTGCCTTCGTCGTTGCGCACGACGACGAGCACGCGCGTGGAGTTCGTGCCGATCGAGACGACTGCGTGATGGCTCAACGCTTCGCTTTTGCGCCGTTCTGCACGGAGAGCTCCCACCGGTATCCGTCCGGATCGTGAAACCAAATCCCTACATGCGGCGACCCCGGCGCTTCCGGACCAATCTCATCGCCGGGATCTTCCAGCTTCACCCCCTTGGCTTTGAGGTCTTTGAGTGCTTCGCGCAGCTCGCGCATCGAGTTGAGATGAAACGACATGTGGCCGAGCGTCCCCGGATGCGGGACGCCTTCGCGCAGAACGATCGTGACGTCGTCGCTCTCGACCGCGACGCCGCCGTCAAACTCAAACGCTTTGCGCAGTCCGATGTTCTTGACCCACCATTGCGCGCTTTTCTTCGGGTCGCGGACTGCGATGCCGAAATGTCCGACGACGCCCAGTTTCCAGGCCATGCTGCACCCCCGTTGACGGACACTACGTCGTCACGCCGAAGCGCCCTCGTCATGCCCGCAACCGTCGTCGATCGTCTCGGAGAGCTCTCGCAATTGGGCCGCTATGCAGGCGGCATCGACCGGGGACTCGGTACCCCGCAAGAGCGTGCGGCCCGCGAACGTTTCGCCGCGTGGGCGCGCGGGGCCGGCTACGTGCTCGCGCAGGATCGCGTCGGCAATTTGTTCGCGCGGCGCGCCGGCACGCGCGCCGGCGCCGCACCGATTCTCGTCGGCTCGCATCTCGACACCGTGAAAACGGGAGGCGCGTACGACGGCGCATATGGCGTCGCCGGCGCGCTGTGCGCGCTCGAGCTGCTCGACCGGCGCAACGTCACGACGGCGCATCCGATCGAAGCCGTTGCGTGGGTTGGCGAAGAGGGCAGCCGTTTTCCGCTGGGATGCCTCGGCAGCGCGGTGTTCGCCGGACTTACCAGCGCGGACGAAGCGCTCGCGCTCACCGACGAATCCGGCACGTCGCTGCGTGACGCTCTCGAACGCGGTGAGGGCGGATTTCTTCCGAGCGTTCCGCAGCGCGCGAACGACGGCGTCGCCGGGTATTTGGAATTGCACGTCGAGCAAGGGCCGATTCTGGAGCGCGCCGGAATCCGGCTGGGCATCGTTACCGCGATCGCCGGACAGCGCAGGGTTCGCGTCACAATCGAAGGCGCGAGCGGTCACGCCGGCACCGTGCCGATGACGATGCGCTCCGATTCGCTTTGCGCCGCTGCCGAGATCATTCTCGCACTCGAAGCCGCATCGCGCGCGGCAGAACCTTCCGTCGTGACGGTCGGACGGCTCTCGCTCGAACCCGGCTCGACGAACGTGATTCCACGTCGCGTAATCTTCACCGTGGATATGCGCGCGCCGGAAGATCCACAAGTCGATGCCGTCGAACGGGCGCTGCAGTCTGCCGTGACGCGAGCGCAAGAGCAACGCAGCGTGCGCGTCGCAATCGAGACCCTGGAACGCCGCACCGCGACGCCCATGGAGCCGCGAATGCGCGATGCGGTACGGCGCGCCGCGAACTCGACCGGCGAGCACTGCATCGACGTACCGAGCGGCGCCGGGCACGACACGATGTGCATTGCCACAGTCGCGCCCGTCGCGATGCTGTTCGTGCCGAGCATCGGCGGCGTCAGCCACGTCGGCGAAGAGCGTACGTCGGATGCCGACCTTCAGCTCGGTGTCGAGACGCTCGCCGCAGCGATCGTCGAGGTCGATCGCATGCTTGCTGCCGAAGGCTAAACGCAATGCGGTTCTTCATCTGCGGCTCCGCGATGCGGGGGCAACCCGATCACGCAAGCCTTGGCGGAGCGCGCTTTGTCGGAGAAGCATTGACCGCCCCGCGCTATCGCTTGCATTCGGTGCTCGATCGTCATCCGGGCATTTATGAAGTCGGAGAAGACGGCGTCTCGATCGCCGGCGAGCTGTATGAAATGACCGAGCAGCAGCATCGCGATCTGCTTGCGAGCGAACCGCCCGATTTATATGAGGGAGCGATTGCACTCAGCGACGGCTCGACCGCCTCGGCGATGATCTACCCGCGCGAGCTGATCGAGAGCCGTGGCTATCCCGACGTCTCGTCGCACGGCGGCTGGGCGGCATACAAAGCATCGCAGTCAAGCGCGGCGCGCATTACGATCGATTCGCTCGACCACTTTGTGATCACGGTGCGCGATGCCGATGCGACGATCGCGTTCTATCGCGACGTTCTCGGCATGCAGCCGGAGCGTTTCGCCGGCGGCAACCGTCTTGCGCTCAAGTTCGGAAAGCAGAAAATCAACGTTCACGTTGCCGGCCGGGAATTCGAGCCGAAAGCCGACGTCGCGCTTCCGGGAACGGCGGACGTGTGCTTCTTGACCTCGGTGCCGCTCGACGATGTTGTCGCGGCCCTGCGCGCGCGAAACGTCGCAATCATCGAAGGCCCCGTCGACAAGACCGGCGCGCAAGGAAAACTTCGGTCGGTATACGTGCGCGACCCCGATCGCAACTTGATCGAAATCTCGAACCTCGTTCGATGAACGCGCAAGACGGCGACAAGGTCAAGATCGGCTTGATCCAAGCGCACCACGACGTCGACGGAAGCGAACCCGTTGTGGTGCATAAGCAACGCGCGATCGAAAAGCATATTGCGCTCCTGCGCAGCGCGGCAAAGCAAGGCGCGCAGATCGTGTGCTTGCAAGAGCTCTTCTACGGCCCGTATTTCTGCACGGAGCAATCGCCGAAATGGTACGAAGCCGCGGAAGCCGTCCCGGATGGGCCGACGACGCGGTTGATGCAAGACCTCGCACGCGAGCTCGAAATCGTGCTCGTCGTGCCGCTCTACGAAGAAACGATTCCCGGCGTCTACTACAACACCGCAGCGATCATCGATGCGGACGGAACGTTCCTCGGCGTCTATCGGAAGAATCACATCCCGCAAGTGGCAGCCGGGCCGGCGCCCTGCGGATTTTGGGAGAAATTTTATTTCAAGCCGGGCAACGAAGGCTATCCTGTCTTCGAAACGCGCTACGCGAAGGTCGCCGCGTACATTTGCTACGACCGTCACTTTCCCGAAGGCGCGCGCCTCTTAGGCCTCGGGGGCGCCGAGATCGTCTTCAATCCGTCGGCGACGGTCGCGGGCCTATCGGAATATCTTTGGAAGCTCGAAGCGCCGGCGCACGCCGTCGCAAACGGCTATTACATCGGCGCGATCAATCGCGTTGGCTACGAAGCACCATGGAACATGGGCGAGTTCTACGGGCAGTCGTATCTCGTCGATCCGCGCGGCCGCGTTCTCGTTCAAGCCGCGCGCGATCGGGACGAGGCGATCGTCGGTGAGATGGACCGCGCGTTGATTCGCGAGGTGCGAAACACGTGGCAGTTCTACCGCGACCGCCGCCCCGAAACATATTCTCCCCTAGCGGAGCTTTAGCGGGAGCAGATAGCGAGGGGCGTGACGTTCCGAGCAAGGCCTTAACCTGTGCTCGTGGCCGCGCGAGGGACGTCGCGCCCCGAGCGTTATACTGCTGCGATTGCTAACTGCTCTGCGATTTTCTGCGGGACGACCTCGAAGCGGTCGTGCTTCCAACGGAACGTCCCAAGGCCTTGTGAGATGGTACGCAACTCGGTGATGTAGTGCGACAGCTCGGCCTGCGGAACGAACGCCGCGACGTGATGGAAGCCCGGCCGCTCTGACGGCTCGAACGCAAGCACTTGTCCGCGCTTCGTCGTAACCTGCGCGAGCGCGGCAGATGCATGCGAGTTCGGGACCTCCGCATCCAGACGCACGATCGGTTCGAGCACGACCGGCTTGCACTTCGGAATCCCGTCGCGCATCGCCATCGATCCGGCGGTTCGGAAGGCTTGGTCGCTCGAGTCGACATCGTGATACTGTCCGTCGTACAGCGTCACGTGAACGTCGACGACCGGATAGCCGTTAATCGGCCCCTTTTCGAGCGCCTCGCGCACGCCTCGCTCGACTGCGGGAATGAAGTTTCTCGGCACGACGCCGCCGACGATTTTCTCCTCGAACGTCACGCCGTTACCGCGCGGCCGCGGCTCGATCTTGATCTTGATGTCCGCAAACTGTCCGTGCCCGCCGGTTTGATGCTTGTATCGCGAATGCACGTCCGTCGGTCCGGAAATCGTCGTGCGATACGCGATCGCCGGTTCCTTGGCGTCGAGCGCAAGATTGTATTTGCG
>JBOHTT010000197.1:0-12615 GCA_050733775.1 Vulcanimicrobiaceae bacterium | reverse complement strand
GTGCCGTATTTCAAAGACCTCGCTCGTTCCTTACGTGCAGCGCGCCGAAGAGCGCGTCAATAGTTTATGAAGCGTTGTACTCTTCGTCCGTGACTTTCTCGAGCCACTCAACGGCCTTGCCGTCGAGCGCCTCTTGAATCGCGATGTGCGTCATCGCCGTTGTCGGCGCGGCACCGTGCCAATGTTTCTCGTTCGCTGCGATGAGGGCGACGTCGCCTGGACCGATTTCTTCGACGGGGCCGCCCCAGCGCTGCACGCGCCCGTATCCCGACGTCACGATGAGCCGCTGGCCCAGCGGATGCATGTGCCAATTCGTGCGCGCGCATGGCTCGAAGGTCACGTTCGAGGCGCTTGCACGCATCGGCTCGACCAGCGGAAAGAGCGGATCGCGCCGCACCGTCCCGGTGAAGTTTTCTTGCGCCGCCTTTTCAGACGGCTGGGAGCCGGCGCGTTTAATTTCCACGATCTCTCCTGTTGGTTACGTCGATAGTTCGATATCGCTCAAAAGGAAGCGTACACCGCCGGTACCGATCGCGAGCGCGTCTTTGATTGCAGCTTGGGCCTCAGGCGTCGCGATTGCGGCGCATGCGGAGTCGTAGCTATCGAAGTAGATGTCGGCGGTGCGATATGCCGGCGTCGGACTGCCGTCTTCTTTCGGAAATACCTTCGCAAGCTCGACGCGTTTCACGTTGGGAATCTTCTGCGCGAGAGGCATGTGCACGCTATGGTAATGCTTCTCAAACGCGGCCGGATCTTTCGGGTTGTCGTAGATGACGGTGAGCTTGACGGACATTGACGGCTCTCCTTAAGCAGCGATGAGCGCTATTCCGGTAAGCGCAAAGACTACCCCTGTCCATTGTGGGCGCGTAAGCCGTTCGCTATTGATGAGCGCTGCAAGCACGACCGTCGCTGCAGGATAAAGGGAGCACAGGATCGCGACGATTGCAAGCATTCCGCTTCCCATCGCGAGGACGAAAAAGACGTTCGCGAGCATGTCGAGCGCTCCGCACGCGATCACACGCAGCGCGTAGCGGCTTGGAATTGCGATCGTGCGACCTGCCGCAAACGCAGCGATCACGAGCGCAGCGACCGAAGTGCTGCGTGCGACGGCAAGCGGCGTCAGCCCGCCGCCGGCGCCGATCGAACCGAGCGCAATGAAGAATACGCCCAAGCAGAGACCCGAACCCAAAGCCTCAGCGACGCCGGCCGGCAGTCCAATGCGAGTCTCGCAATTCGCCGCATCGCGTTCGCCGAATGAGACCGAGCAGAGGATGATCGCCACAAACGTGATTCCGAGTCCGATCGCCGCGTGAGCGGAGAGATGCTCGCCGCGTACGAGCCCCCAGATAACCGGAAACCCGGCCCCGATTCCCGCGGTGATTGGAGAGACGATCCCCATCCGTCCCGCAGCGAGCCCCGCATAGAGTAAAAGGATCCCGAATGCGCCGGCGACGCCGGCCACTGCACCAAGCCAGAGAGATTCTCGCGCGAGATGACCACCCAAGATCGGAAGCGCCGCGCATAGGAACAGCAGCCCCGCGCTCTGCGAGATAACGACGACGCCAAACAACGGCGCTCGACGTGACACGGACCCGCCGACGAAGTCGGCGGATCCGTACGAAGCCGCACATGCTAAGGAAAGAGCAATCGCGATCAAAATTGGTGGAGCTGCCGGGGAACCGCCCCCCGGGTCCGAAAAGCCGAATGCGTACTTTCTCCAGGCTCAGTCTCGAGTTTGTCTTGAGCGAACGGGCTTGTCGAGACCGCAATTCCGTTCGCCGCAGGTCCGGTTGTGCTCAGACGGATCTCGGACCAACCTCACCGTCCTAGCCGCAGCTCATGTCGGCGCGGGAGTTGATTGCGGCGACCTCTCCCTTACCGTCGCTAGCTTAGATTAAGCAGCGAGTGCGTATTGATTGTCCGCGTGTATAGCGGTTGCGATCGTTTTAGGAGTGCTCGCAGCTCCGCCTGCTGGCATCGCATCACGGATCGTTTCGTCGAAGCTATTCAGCCCCATGATGTGCTTGCGCATTTTACCACAACCCACCGCCCGCTTAAAACGTTTCAGCGCCGCGGCTGGGTCTGCGCCTCCAGCTCGTCTCGTAAGAGGGGGAGCAGGGTGTCGTCCGTCCGGTCGATCGAGACCGGCGTGACGCTCGCGTAGCCTTCCCTGATCGCCTCCAAATCGGTGCCGGGCCGGGCGGACCGTATGTCGTACGTCCCGCGAATTCGAAAGGTAGCGGCCGACCCGCTCGACGGCACGCGCTGCAAGCGTTCTTGATAGCGCTTTCGGCCGTGGCGCGTCACGCGAATTCCGCGCAAGCGGTCCGCCGGAACGTTCGGCACGTTGACGTTCAAGAACGACGTCTCCGGCAAACGCGTGCGCCACTCGTGCACGAGCCGCAGCGCAAGCGCGCTCGCCGTTTCCCAATGAAGCGTCACCTTCTCCTCGCCCCAGGCGATTGCGAGCGATACGGCAATCGACGGTATGCCGATAATGGAGGCTTCGATTGCTGCGGCAACCGTGCCGGAATAATTGATGTCGTCGCCGAGGTTCGCGCCGCGATTGATGCCGCTCACGAGCAGGTCCGGAAATCCACCGGCGGCTTCATAGGTTCCGAGCACGACGCAATCTGCGGGAGTGCCGGAACACGAAAACGTCGGCACCTTTCGTCCCGCCACCGGGCTAATGGAAACCGGATCGGAGAACGTCACGCGATGCGAGATCGCACTGCGATCGCCGTCCGGCGCGACGACCGTCACCTCACCGAGTTGCGCGAGCGCTTCGGCAAGATGAACGATGCCGGGGCTTTCAACCCCGTCATCGTTCGTCACCAGAATTCTCACGTAACGCCTAAACCCGTGCGCGACGCCGCGGCGCCAAGATCGCCGAAAGAAACCACGATACCAGCCAAAGAATGATCGAACCCCACAGCGCGGCCCAGAAACCGTGCACGACGAGCCCGATACCGAGATGGCCGACGACCCAGAACAGCACGGCGTTGATGATGAACGTGAAAAGACCCAGCGTGAGAATTTCGATCGGGAGCGTGATGACGATGAGAATTGGCTTGATGATGGCGTTTGCGATCCCGAGAATAATCGCCGCAACGATTGCGCCGACGATCGACGTCACCTGAACGCCCGGCACGAAATACGCCACGACAAACAGCGCTCCGGCGTTGATGAGGAGGCGAATAAGCAAATACATCTTCGCTCCTTACCCTGGTGGCTTCTGAGACTGACACTTTGCCGTCTCGGGACTATCGCTTGCGAACACCGACGCCAACGCGCCGACTGGAATCGTCACGTCTCTCCCTTTGCGCAGCGAGTTATAGGCTCCCACAATCAAACCCACACCGGGTAGCGGAATCGCGCCCGCATAGGCCGGCAGCTGCATGCTGGCCCCTTTTCCATCGAGCGCGTTGGGACGCCGATCCGGAATCACGTGGACTTCGTCGCCGTTCTGCATTTTGAAATACAGTGGCCACAGCGCGATGGCCCCCGCGTGTCCGCGGCCGGCAGTTTGTGCCGCGATGACGACCCCGAATCCGGGCGTGGCCGACGGAATCACGACCTTGCCGTCGACCACGACGGCGCCGACCGATTGGAATTGAAAAAAATCGCCGGCTTTTGCGGTCGCGGAGGTGACGGGCTTGACGGTTTCGATAATGACTTGCGTACACGGTGGAAGCGGGGGAATCATGAAGGTTCCTCTTGGTCAGCCACCGAGCGCAGCCTTCACGGACGACGCAAGCGCGGCCGACATGCCTTTCACCGCGGCAATTTCGTCAACGCTAGCACGCTTGAGTGCGGCGATCGAACCGAACGCGTTCATCAATCGCTTGCGGCGAACTGGTCCGACACCCGCGAGCGCATCGAGCTGCGACGCGGTCATCGCCTTTGCGCGACGTTTGCGATGATACTCAACCGCAAAGCGATGCGCTTCATCGCGAATGCGCATCACGAGATGCAGCGCGGCCGAGTTCGGCGGCAGCACGATCGGTTCGGATTGATGCGGCAGGTACAGCCACTCGTTCTCTTTGGCCAGCCCGGCAACCGGAATGCCCCACATGTCCATCTCGTGCAGCACCTCGACGACGGCGCTGAGCTGCCCCTTTCCGCCATCGATGAGCAACAGATCCGGCTTCTGGTGAAATTTCTCGCGCTTCGTCGTCGATTGGTGCACGGTCGACTCCACGCCCTTATCGGCGTCCGCTCGTAAATAGCGCAGCCGCCGGCGCAGCGTCTCTTGCATCATCGCGAAATCGTTCGGCCCGCGATCGTACTGAATCTTGAACTTGCGATAGTCGCTCTTCTTCGCCCGGCCTTCGATAAACACGACCATCGACGCCACGGGATTCGTCCCTTGGATGTTTGAGATATCGTAGCACTCGATGCGGTGAGGGGGTTCCGGCAAATCGAGCGCCGCAGCCAAATCGGTAAGCGCGCGCGCCGACGCGCTTTCCTGCAGCTCCTGGTGCACGAGAAACGCTTTCAAATTTTGCTCCGCGTTCTTCTCGACGAGCCGCATGTATTCGGCACGCGGCCCGCGCTGCGCGCGCAGCACCCGAACGCGCTGTCCTTTGAGCTCGGAGAGCCACTTCTCGATCGTTTCGCGATCGGAGGGCAACGCATCGACCAGCACCTCCTTCGGGATCGCCGTGGCGCTGAGGTTGCGGACCCGCGAGCTCGTCTTCTCAGGCACCGGCACTTGCTGCTCGCGCGCCTGACGTACCACCATCGGCGAGAGCGCCTGCACCGAAAGTCCGCCGCTCGTGCCGGCCGCGCGCGCCGTATAGAACTGCTCGAGAAATTCTCGCACGATCTCTTCGTCGCGCTGATCGGCGACGCCGTCGAGTATGAAATGCTCTTGCGCGAGCAGCTTGCCCGCGCGAACCATGAACACTTGCATGCAGGCTTGGCCCTGTGCGCGCGCGAGCCCAATCAAATCCATGTCGATGCGCGAGCGCCACACCACCTTCTGCTCTTCGGTCACGCGCCGCACCGCGATGATGCGATCCCGCAGGCTTGCCGCCGCTTCGAAGTTGTACTCGCCTGCTGATTGCTGCATCTCAGCTTGCAGGCGCGACAGCAGCGTTTCCTGGCGTCCTTCCAGGAAGAGCACGACTTCCTCGATCAGTACGTTGTACTCTGCTTCGCTTTGATAGCCGACGCACGGCGCGAGGCACCGTTTGATATGATATTGCAAACACGGGCGCCTGCGCTTCCCGTCGATCGGTTCTGCGCAGGTTCGCAGCGGAAACGCGATGCGAACGAGATCGATCAGCTCGCGCAAGCCGTGCGCGTTCGTGTACGGGCCGAAATATCGCCCACCGTCGTTGCGCAAAATACGCGTGAAGACGACGCGCGGAAACGGCTCGTTGGTCACTTTTAGGTACGGATAGCGTTTGTCGTCGCGTAACCGCACGTTGAAGGGCGGCTGATGCCGCTTGATGAGGTTAGCCTCGAGGATGAGCGCCTCGACCTCGTTGCTCGTGACGATCGTGCGAACGTCAACAACCTTGCCCACCATTGCGTGCACGCGCGTTCCATGCGCCGCGCTCTCTTGGAAGTACGACCGCACGCGGTTGCGCAGCGAGATCGCCTTCCCGATATAGAGCACGCGTTCGTCCGCCCCGATCATCATATAGACGCCGGGTGAATCGGAAACTTGAGCGAGCGTTTGCTCGAGTCGCGAGGGCGCTGTGGGGGTCACTCCACCGTTATAGACTCGCTGCGGCGTTGTTTCGGCGGCGCGTCCAGAGCAGGGCGGCGATCGCGGCGACCGCCACGAGGATCAGAATGAGCGAAAAACGGCGGACGACCGGCAGCATCGTCGTGAAGTTCTTGCCGAGCGAGAATCCTAAAAACGCGAGGCCGAAGCAAAAGATCGCCGACCCCAAGGTATGGTAGGTCAGGAAATAGCGCTTGGGCATCCGCGAGATGCCGGGTGGAAGCGACGCGATGCCGCGCACGAACGGAATGAAGCGACAAAGGAAGACGGTCTTGCGGCCATGGCGCTCGTAATATGCCTGGACGCGCTGAAGCTCGTGCTCGGCGCGCCGCCCGAAGCGATGCACCACAGGCTCGCCTGCATAGTAGCCAAGCGCATACAGCGCAGAGCCGCCAACAACTTCGCCCAGCGTCGCAACGGCGCCGACCAGCACCCAACTCGAAAGATGGCCGGCTCCCGCGGCCGCACCGGCAATCGGCACGACGACTTCTGTTCCGACCGGCATCGCGAGATTGCCGAGGATCATCACGACAAACAGTCCGGCGTATCCGTAATCGTGAACGAGCGCGAGGACGAGCGCCTGAACCGTTTCCATCGCTACGCGTCTTGACTATGTAAACGGTCGAGCAGCTCCGCTGCCAGACCGCCGCGCTCGCCCCGAATGGCGCGATACAAGTCGATCGGCTGGACGTCGCCGTCGCCGGCGTGCGCTTCGGCAGCGCGCACGATGTTCCGAACGCGCGGCGTAATCAAAATGCCTTCCCACACGCGATCTTCCCCCGTTCCCAGCGCTCGCTTGAGCTCGGCATAGACGTCGCCTGCCGAGATTCGCTCTTCTCCGAGCGCGGCTTCAACGTCGGCGTCTTTCTCTTCGATAAGTGCAAAGAGCATGTGCTCGGCGCCGACGTAGTAGTGATTGTGATTCCGGCACTCTTGCTCTGCGACGCGCAAGACGCGCAGTGCCGCCGGACTGAAACGGGAGAACACCTAAGGCTCAGCTCCGGAAGAATGGTCGGGGCGGCAGGATTTGAACCTGTGGCCTCTGCGTCCCGAACGCAGCGCTCTACCAAGCTGAGCTACGCCCCGATTGCGCAAAGACTGCTCGGTTCTGAGCGGTGCGGCCGTGTCCTGCCCCTATGCTTGCGGGGACCGCGGCCTGGGTGTATAACCTTGCCTGTTGCGATGAAATACATCATCGTCGGTTGCGGCCGGGTAGGCTCAACGCTGGCGAAACTCCTCGTGTCCGAAGGCCACGAGGTCACGGTCGTAGACGAAAATCCCGCGGCGTTCAAGCGCCTGGGAAGCCGCTTTAGCGGCCAAGTCGAGCTCGGTACGGGCATCGACGCTGAGGTCATCCGGCGCGCCGGCGGCGAGACCGCCGACGGCTTCGCGTCGACGACGAACGGCGACAACCGTAACGTCATGTCGGCGCTTATCGCACAGCGCCTCTTCAAGATCAAGAAGGTCGTCGCGCGCATTTACGATCCGCCGCGTGGTGCGATGTACCGCGAGCTCGGCATCGAGACCGTTTGCCCCACGACGGTCGGCGCACATAACATCCGCGACATGCTCGTCGCAGGTTCTACGGGATCGTTCGATTTCGGCACGGTGAGCTCGCTGCGCTGCAGCGTCGCCGGCGCCGTTGCCAATCGTCGCGTCGGTGACGTCGAACGCGACGGTTCGATTCGTATCGCCGCGATTCGGCACGGAGGCATCGTGCGAGTCGCTTCGCCGAGCGACGTTCTCATGCCGGGCGACGAGATCAACGTCATCGTCAGCGCCGAGGCGTTGCCGGAGTTCAGCAAGCTCGTCGGTGAGACGACCGTGATCGCACCGGCGGGAGTTGGGGCCTGATGTTTATCTTAATCGTCGGCGGCGGCAAAGTCGGCACCTATCTCGCGCGCGATCTGATTGCGGAAAATCATGAAGTTGTCGTCATCGAGAAGGACGCGCGCCGCGCACAGTTCATGACAAACCTGCTCGAGCAAGATATCGCGATCGTCGGCGACGGCTGCGATCCCGTCGTGCTGGCTCAGGCCGGCGTCGCCCGTGCCGACGTCGTAATCGCGGACACCGGCGATGATGAAGACAATCTCGTCGTCTGCGTGATCGCCCAAAAAAGCTCCAAAGCCCGCTGCATCGCGCGCGTCAATAATCCGCGCAACAAAGAAATCTTCGACTCGATCGGCACGCCGACCAACCCCATTTCGGTGATCTCTTCGACCGAGCTGATTTTGCGCATCATCGATGACGAGGTGAACGTCAGCGAGTGTCGTCCATTGCTGCGCCTGCGCAACGGCGACGTGCAGCTTGTCAAGATCGCCGTCGAACCGGGAATGGCAGCCGAGAACAAGCGGATCGCCGATCTCGGATTTCCCCGCAATGCGATCGTCGTCGCCGTAGAAGCCAAAGACGGCGAAGTGAAGATACCGACCGGCGATACACGGCTCGCCGCGGGCGATGAAGTGCTCATGATGATCAAGAGCTCGGCGCGCGATCAAGTTCGCGACGCCATCCGAGGAACCCGAACCGCCGTCTAGGAAGGGCCGTTCGTGATCGCGAGACGCCGTTTTCTTGCCGGCGCATCTGCGCTGGCGTACGCCGGTAATTTACGCCCCGCTTTTGCGGCGACCGTATCCGAGGTCACGAGCGTCTATCAACCCGGTATGGGTTACATGCCTTTCATCGAGCTCGAGAAAAACAGCGCGCTCGCCGGCGAGTTTCCTAATACGCATTTTGCCTGGCGGGTCTTGAGCAACGGTGCCGTCATCCGCGACGGATTCGTTTCGAATACCATTCAAATCGGCGCCGTCGGCTCGGCACCGTTTTTGATCGGTTGGGATCGCGGCGTGCCGTGGAAGATCTTGTGCGTTGCGGTCAACTACGATTTTTGGCTGGTCGTCATGGATCCGCGCATCAAGTCGCTCAAGGATCTCCGTCCAGGCGACAAGATCGCGACGCCGTCACCCGACGCGATCAACTCTCTCGTGCTGCGCGCCGCGCTCGAACGGCAAGGCTTACCTGCGAATTATCTCGACGTCGGAATGGTCGCAATGGCGCATCCGCTGGCAGAACAGGCGTTGCTCAGTCGTCAAGTCGTCGCTCATATCGCGACGCCGCCGTTCGCACAAGACGAAGTCCGAAAGGGCGGGCACGTCATCATGCATACGGCCGACGCCTTCCCGGCCGGATTTTCCTCGACCCTCGTCGTCGCCGGCACGACGTTTGCGCAGGAGCAAAAACCAATTTTGGACGCCTTCTTCAAAGAATACGCCGGCGCCGTAAAATCCATCCAAAGCCGGCCCGACGATGCAGCCAAAGTCTACGTCGACGCGACCGGGGGCAAAGGCGACCTCACCGAGATCACGTCGTTGTTCCGTCAGCTCAGTACGTCGATCTTCTCCATCGCGCCGCACGGCGTCATGGACACCGCGCGGTTCATGGCGAAACACGGTCTGATCAAGAACGTGCCCGCGTCGTTTTCCGAAATCTCGCTGGGTTACGTCGACCGCGAAGCGTCCTAGTGCGTGTGTGTAAAGTTGCCGACCGCGATTCCCGCCGTACGAATTGCAGCGAGCGCGGCGCGCATTCCAAGCGGTTCTTTGGGACGGCCGGTCAGCGCAAAGTAGCGATGCGGGTCGATGTTGAGCGTGCGCGTCTGCACGAGCGCCACCGGCGTCTCGCGCAAGAATTCCGTCATGGCCGCGACTTCCGGCGCATCGTCCGTCACGCCGGGGTGCGTGAGCAGATTGAGCGAGACGCGCAAACCTGCCCGGGTGGCAATCCGAACGCTTTCCAGCACGTCGTCCAGCTCGTAACCGATCGGGCGATAATACGCCGCGTACACCGGCGGACGAAAAGAGTTCAAGCTCACGCGCACCGCATCGAGTCCGGCGTCGATGAGGGCCTGCAGCGACTTTGGTAGACTGCCGTTCGAGTTGAGGTTGACCGTGCCGGTGCCGGTGCGCTCGCGAATTTTCGCAATGGTCCGTGCGATCGTCGTCGCGCGCAAGAGCGGCTCGCCTTCGCAGCCCTGCCCGAACGAGACGATGCCGTGCGGCACGCGCTCGAGATGATGAATCGCAATCCGCGCGGGCGCATCGGCGTCGATTTCGTACGCAATGCGCGCTTGCGGCGAAGGTATTCCCGCATCGTCATCCAGCTCCGAGATGCAGCCGACACAACGCGCGTTGCATTTCGGCGAGACCGCAAGCGCGGCTTCGCCTTGCTCGAGAAAAACGTTTTGCGCGGTGAAGCAGCCGTATTCAAGCGAGCAGCGCGCCAGCTGCGCGAGGACTGGGTTGCCGGAATCGGTCGCAAGGCGCGCCGCGACGATCTTCTCCAGCTCTCCTTCGGCGAACGTGCGCGGCTTCCAATTTGGGTCTTCATCCGTGCGCGCAGCGGCGACATACAGGTCGTCGTCGACGACGCACGCAAATGCGTAGCCGAATAGCGGCAGCGGCGGCGCATCCTTACGTTCTTCGTAGGCCGGGAGCAAGAGCCGCGTGTACCCCGCCGGCAGCAACGCACCGAGCGCCGTGCGGCGCAGCGCGCTGCCGTGCCGCAAGAGCGGCGACCGTCCCGGCAGCATCACCGGCACGGTCCCGCCCGGCGCGCGAACGAGCTCGTCGAGCAAAACCGGGCGCACGAGGCCGCCGTCGGCGAGCGGCTCGGACTCCTCGTCGTAAAAGATGCGGCCGCGCCGATCCGTGTACGCGAGGCCAACCCATCGCCGGCTCACGTTACGGCGAGTTCGCGCGCTCCCGTTCGTTCGACCGGCCCCGTCAACAGCGCAGGACCGCCGGCATCCCATACGACGGTCAGAACGCCGCCGGGAACGCTGACCGTCACCGGCGAGCTGACGCCGCGATACTGCATGGCTGCAGCGGCGCTCGCGACGATACCGGTGCCGCACGCGCGCGTCGCGCCGGCGCCGCGCTCCCAATGGACGACGCGCAGCGTCGCACTATCGATCACCTTGACGAAATGCACGTTCGCTCCACCGGGAAAGTCGCGATGCGTCGACAGCGACGGACCCCAATGCCCCAAATCGATCGCGTCGACATCGTCGACGAACACGATCGCGTGCGGATTGCCAACCGATACCGGAACGTACGCCCACTCTTGACCGCCCGCTTCGAGCCGGCGTTCCTCGCCCACGCGCGGCACGCCGATGTCGGTTTCCACCATATAGGGCGTCCCGGAAAGCACGCGCGCGCCGATATCACCCGCCGCGGTTTCGATGAGAAAACGTCCACCTTCGCCGCGGTCCGAGAGGTAGCGCGCGACGCAGCGGATGCCGTTGCCGCACATCTCGGCTTCACTGCCGTCGGGGTTGAACATCCGCATGCGAACGTTCGCTCGGGCGCTTGCCGGCGGCAGCAGCACGAGAAGCCCGTCGGTCTCCTTGAGCGCGGTTGCGATGCCGGCGTACGCATCGTCGGAATGCCGGTCGCCGGCGCGATCGTCGAGGATGCCGAATGCGTTCTCCGCACCGTGCAGCAGCTCCAAATGGACGTCCACGGTGCTTAAGACCCTATCTGGGCCTTGTTTTCTTCATGGGCGAAAGACGGGCTCGCGAACGGGCCTTCGGGCGAGATCGTCGAGACGGCGTGCTTATAGATGAGATGCGTCTTGCGTTCGTACTCGAGGATGATCGTGAACGGATCGAATCCTTTGACGACGCCGCGCAGCTGGAAACCGTTCATCAGATAGACGACGACGGGCACGGCTTGCCGCTTGACTTCTGACAGGTACGCGTCTTGCAAGGCTTGCGGCCGCGCGTTCATGGGCACGGCTTCATGCCCATCCGGGAATGGTCCTTGCGACCGCTGCGAGCCCCTCGGGTAAATTTCCGGCAATGCGCGTGACGCCCGGCTCGGAACGAAACCACGCTGCCTGCCGCTTTGCGTACCGCCGGGTCGCACGCACCAGCTGCGCGTGCAATTCCGACGGGCTCGAAAAACCGCGAACGTACGCGAGGGCTTGCGGATAGCCGACGGCATCGGCGGCGACCGCCGACGTTCCGAGACCTTCCGCTTCCTCGACGAGTCCGGCACGGATCATGCGATCGACGCGCTCCGCGATGCGCGGCTCGAGCTCCGCAAACGGAACGTCGAGGTACGCTTTGACGAATGGAATCCCGCGCGTCCGCAGCGTCTCGCGCGAAATGTCCGCAGCCGGCGTGCTTCCCGCGCGCTGCGCCAAAGCGACCTCGAGCGCGCGCATCACGCGATACCGGTCGCCGGGATGCAACGCTGCGGCGCGGTGCGCGTCGAGCGCAGCCAGCCATTCGTGCATGACCTCCGGCGGATGCAGCAGCGCCTCGCGCGCCAGCCGGGCGCGCATCGTTTCATCGCGTTCTCCCGCTAAACCGACGTCGCCGCTCAGTGCGCGAATGTAGAATCCGGTTCCGCCCGCAACGATCGCGCGTTTTCCGCGCGCGTGAATCGTATCGATTGCCGCGAGCGCATCCCGGACGAAGGCCCCTGCCGAATAGCGTTCTTGCGGATCGAGAAAGCCGATCAGATGATGCGGAACGGCACGCAGCTCGTCCGCCGACGGTGCCGCGGTGCCGACCGGCATGCCGCGATAGATTTGCCGCGAATCGGCGCCGACGATTTCGGCGTCGAAGCGCTTCGCCAGCTCGACGGCCAGCACGGTCTTGCCCGACGCCGTCGGACCGGCGAGAATCAAGACGCCCGGCGTCACGTGCGCTTGAAGAGTCGCGCGATCTCCAGCGGAGCCAGCTTCACGAGCGTTGGACGCCCGTGCGGACAGTGCATTTGATTGCGGCATGCCGGAAGCTGGTCGAGCAGCGAATGCATTTCCGATTCGGAAAGCATCGCCCCCGCGCGAACGACCGAATGGCATGCGAG
>JBOHTT010000196.1:0-6262 GCA_050733775.1 Vulcanimicrobiaceae bacterium | reverse complement strand
GCCCATGATTCCGATGCGCGACGGATCGACGAAGGCTTGCTTTTGCAGAAATTGCAGTGCCGCCACCGCGTCGAAAGGACGCGCCGTGTAGATGCGCTCGTCAAACTTCGCCGGCTCGCACATGTTTTGCACGCCGCGCGACGTGAAGCTGTCGACCATGAGCACGACAAAACCTAATTTTGTCAGCGTACGTTCCCACTGCATCGCACGCGATTCCGGATGTCCGTCGCGCACGAGGCCGCTGCACCCGTGCATGAACACGACGGCCGGATGGCGTCTGCCGCCGGAAGGCTGATATAGATACGCGTCGAGCATTGCCGAACGGCCGACTGCCGGCGAGCGAAAATACACGATCGTTTGTGCCGACGCGGGGGCGATGAGGGCGACCAAAAGAGCGAGAACGATTGTCGTGCGCACACCTTGCCTCTTCCGGCTGCAATTTCGCGGTCCCTCGACGGAGTTTACCCTGAGCGGAGCGCCCGCTTGGGCGCGGAGACGAACGGGCTCGGGATGACAAGGTGGGGGCAGCCCCTCTACGCCGAGGCTTGACAGTCTCGATATTTAACTATATGGTTATATAACCTTATGGTTAACACTCAACCCTTGGATCATATCTTCGGCGCCCTTGCCGACCCGACGCGGCGCCGCATCGTCGAGCGCCTCTCGCGCCAGCCGCTGACCATCGGCGAGATCTCTGCCGAGTTCACGATCTCGCAGCCCGCAATCTCCAAGCACGTTCGCGTCCTCGAAGAATCGGGGTTGCTGCGGCGTGAAATCATCGGCCGCGTCCATCGCTGTACGCTTTCCCCTGGTGCGATGGATTCTGCGGCCAAGTGGATCGACAGACAGCGCGCGTACTGGAACGCCACGCTCGATCGCCTCGACGACCTTCTCTCCAAAAAATCGAAGAAAGGGAAATAACCGTGCCTTCTACAGTTGCACCCAGCCTCGTCATTCGACGCACCTACAGTGCGACGCCGCAGCGTGTGTACGAAGCGTGGACGACACCCAAGCTCGCCGAACAATTCATGGGCCCGTACGACGTCAAAGCGACCGAAATCGAAATGGACCTTCGTACCGGCGGCAAGTTCCAAATTGTGATGGTCAAGCCTGACGGCGAACGCATGCGTGCCTTCGGCGTCTACCGCGAAGTCAAACCCGCGCAGAAGCTCGTCATGACGTGGTCATGGGAAGAGGACGATCCCGCCGACCAATATGAAACGCTGCTGACGCTCGAATTCACACCAGCGGGCAACGGTACGGAGCTGACGCTCAAGCACGAGCAGTTCCCAACCGAGGAAAACCGCGACAATCACCAGCATGGCTGGAGCTCGATCGTCGAAAAACTCGACGAATTCTTACGCTAAGCGGCAGCCTTACGCATGTACGGGGCGGCGCCGCCGCGACTGCGGCCCGTCCCACACCGCGGGATTCTTCGGAAACCGCGGCATCTCGCCGCCGAGCGCGGTGAGAATCTGCTCGACGGCAGACGCCGTCGAGCGCACGTTGGTCTCAGCTGTGAGACCTGCCGTATGTGGCGTGAGCATGACGTTCGGATGCGAGAGAAGTGGATGTCCCGCCGGCAACGGCTCCGGCTGATACACGTCGATTCCCGCGCCGGCAATATGCCCCGAATCGAGCGCTTTCGTCAGCGCTTCGAGATCCAGCGCGCCACCGCGCGATGCGTTCACGACGAAGGCGCCTTTCGGCAGTAGCGCGAGCTCCTTCGCGCCGATGATGTTGCGGGTTTCCGGCGTCAACTCGGGGCACAGGCAGAGGAAGCGAACTTGCGGCAAGAGCGCTGAAAGATCGCTCACCATCGTTGCGCCGCAGAGCGACGGAATGCGCGGATTGACGTACGGATCGTACGCTAGGACGTTGCAATGAAAGGCCATCGTGAGCTTGCGCGCGAGCTCGCTGCCGATGTAGCCGAGACCGACGAGGCCGACGGTTTTGCCGTCGAGATCGAACGTCGGTAGATCCGCGCGCTTGTCCCACGCGCTTCCGTCGCGCGCGCCGGCATCGCCCCACAAGAGCCGGTGCGCGAGCGCGAGCATGAACATGATCGTGTGCTCGGAAACCGGAATGCGTCCGAAGCCACAGTGATTAACCACGAGAATTCCGCGCTGCGTGGCGCCGTCGATGTCGATGTTGTCGGTGCCGAACCCCGAGCTGGAAATCACTTCAAGCGAGCGTCCGGCGTCGAGAACGCGTGCGGTGACCTTCTGCGGATAGCGCACCCACAACGCACGGGCATCGCCGAGCGCGGCAACGACATCATCTTCTCTATCGCTATCGACGATCGCGACGCGGCAGCCGGCTTCACGAAACTTGTCCGGCCCGGATGGATCGAACATCCGCCGCCAAAGAACCACGTGGGAATTTTCCATGTTTTTGCCTTTGCTACACCAAACGCATCTGCCTTTGCGGTTCCATCGTGAGGCCGGCTACGCGCACGCCGATCAGCCGCACCGGCGCGCCCGCGAGCTCGGCGCGATGCAGGCAGTGAATGGCCGCGTCTACGATTGCAGCGACATCGCAAGTTGGTTCCGCAAGGCTCGTTTGACGCCCGGTGATTGTGAAATCCGCGCGCTTGATCTTTACGCCGATCGTCGTTCCCGACAAGCCGTGCTTCTGCAGACGCTCGGCGACGTCGGCGGAGAGCTCGCGAATCGTCTCGGCGAGACGCGATTCCTCGCGCACGTCGTATTCGAACGTCGTCTCGCTCGAGACAGAACGCGTTTCGCGATCGCTCTCAACCGGTCGCGTGTCGATGCCTTGCGCGAGCTCGCGCATCTGCTTGCCGCCTCGACCGAAAAGCTCGAAGAGACGCCCGTCGTCCAGCGCGGCGATTTGCCCGATCGTTTCAATACCGGCCTCGTACAGGCGCGTGCGGCTCTTCGGTCCGACGCCCGACAGCTTACCGACGTCGAGCCCGGCAAGATAATCGGCTTCGCTTCCCGGCTGCACGATCGCAAGCCCATCCGGCTTGCACGAATCCGACGCGATCTTCGCGACCATCTTGCCGCTCGCCACGCCGGCACTAATCGTCAGTCCGACTTCGGCTAGGACGCGTGCGCGCACGCGCCTCGCGAATTGCGCGGCTTCCTCGATCTCGCCCGTTTCGGTGTCGACAAAGGCTTCGTCAAGCGACAATCCTTCGACGCGCCTGCCGCCTTCGCCGAAGATGTCAAACACTGCATCCGACGCCGCGCGATACTTCGTGAATTCCGGCGCCACGACCACGAGCTGCGGGCAGAGCGAGATCGCGCGATGCAACGGCATCGCGGAGCGCACCCCGAACGGCCGCGCTTCGTACGATGCCGTCAAAACGACCGAGCGGCGGCTGTTCCAGGCAATGGCAAGCGGCAGGCCGCGCAGCGACGGCTCGTCGCGCTGCGCGACGCTCGCGTAAAAAGCGTCGATGTCGAAGTGCGCGATCATCGCGCTGCCTTCGCTTCGGCTCCTTTCAATATCGCTCGAACGGTTTGCATGTTGCGCACGTCGTCTGCCTCTTCGCCGGGCGTCTCCAAAATGGCTGTCTTGTCGCGCAGCTCCGGATGCATCAGTAGCGCGCGAAAGCCGTCGAAACCGATGTTCCCTTCGCCGATGTGCCAATGCCGGTCGCGATGCCCGCCCAGTGGAATCTGCGTGTCGTTGAAATGGAACATCGGAATTCGGTTCAAGCCGATCTCGCGTTCCGCTTCATTGAGAAAGCGCTCGACGCCGTCCGTACCGTTGATTTCGTAACCTGCGGCCCACGAGTGTGCGGTGTCGAGGCAAACTCCGAGCTGCGGATGGTCGAGCGAGCGGACGAACTCGCCGAGCTCCGTCAACGTCCCGCCGCACAGCTGCCCGGCCCCGGCAGAATTCTCGAGCACGAGAGTCACGCCGGGCTGAATGTCTTCCAGCGCGAGTGCGAGCGCCGAGCACAC
Organism: Vulcanimicrobiaceae bacterium; assembly: GCA_050733775.1. Lineage (GTDB taxonomy): Bacteria > Vulcanimicrobiota > Vulcanimicrobiia > Vulcanimicrobiales > Vulcanimicrobiaceae > JAFAMS01. The sequence continues at coordinate 2,327 of JBOHTT010000196.1, read as the reverse complement.
GCGCTTGAAGCCCGCGCCGCGATCGCCGCTTCCGTACGATCCAAGATGCGTGTTGACGTACGAAACCTCGCCGACGGCAGCAGCTTCGATGTCGTTCTGCAGCAAGCGTAGCGAATTTTTCGCGATCTTTGGATCGTCGGCGGCCAGATTGATGAGATACGATGTATGGATTACGGCCGGTGCGATGCCGGCAGAACGGCGCAATTCCCGAAACGTCGTCAGCGCCGGCTCGTCGATCGGCGTCACCGCGTACGTCTTGGGGTTTCCGGCAAAAAACTGCAGCGCGTTGCACCCGACGCGCTTGGCGTACGCTACCGCTTCGGCATAGCCGTGCGAGACGCGGACGTGAAAACCGAGCTTCACACCTGCCCGACGTAGAGAAACTGCGTATAATTGACGCGGAACGGTCTCCCTTTGTCGACGTCGCGCATGCGCTGTTCCAACTCGAGGAGATAGTCTTCAGCGCGGTCGCCGTAATGATCCAGACGGGCGCGCGACTTCTCGTAACCCAGCCACCGGTCCGTCGACGACATGACGACGAAAGGGATCACGCGTAACCAGCGCTCCGCGAAAGGCTGCTTGTAGAATGCGCGAAACGAGCCTTGCATTATGTCCGGCGGCGGCTCTTTCCCAACCGCTCCTGCCGAGGCGACACGCAGTGCGCGCAGGGGCTCATCGGGTGTGAGCGTCTTCCACCAAACGGCAACGCGACCGCCGGGCCGCACCACGCGTGCCATTTCCGCGACGGCTTTCTCTTGATCCATCCAGTGAACCGCTTGCGCGCAAACGACGGCATGGAATTCCCCACGGCCGAACGGCAGCGACTCGGCCTCGCCCCGCACGAATTCTCCTTGCGGAATTCTGGCGCGAGCTTTTTCGAGCATGGGCTCGGACACGTCGACGCCGGTAACGGTCATACCGCGCTGCAAGAGCGGCTCGGATGCAAGGCCGGTGCCGCAGGCGACGTCGAGCACATGCCATCCCGGCGCGAACCCAATCTCCGACAACGCGTCGTAAAGCGTGCGCGAATAACCGGTACGATAGGCATCGTACTCCGTAGCGCGTTCGTCGAACGGACTGTTGGCTGAGATCATCGGAAGCTAGGGCGCCGCAGGCTCTTCTTTGCGGATCGGTAGGGAGAGCTCGAGCGGCTGGCTCCCAATATCGACCTTCGGCAAATCGTCCAGCGAAAGCAAACCAAAGGCCTCCAAGAACTCGGGGGTCGTCTTGTAAAGAATCGGACGACCTGGCACTTCTTTACGCCCGCTTTCCGAAATGAACCCACGCTCGAGCAGCGTTTGCACGACCGAGTCGGCGCTGACGCCGCGGATCGCTTCGATCTCGGCCTTGGTCGTCGGCATTCCCTCGAGATGCTCGTTATAGGCGACGATTGCCAGCGATTCCAGCGCCGCCGGCGAGAGCGTCGTCTTGGGCGGAAGCAAGTAAGCTTCGACGACCTCGCGTGACGCCGGAGCAGTGGCGAAACGATAACCTCCGGCGATTTTTCGCACCAATATCCCACGCTCGGAGTACTCCGCTTCGATCTCCGCAACCGCCTTTGTGACGGCAATCTCTTCTGCGCCGCACAACTGTGCGAGTTTTTTGATGCTGAGAGCTTCGGACGCGACGAAGAGCAGCGCTTCTATGTTGCGCCGCAGCTCGCCGGTCTCGACCAGTTCCGTCTGCATGCTAAATCACCGCCGCCGGCGCTGCCGCGAAGACCCGAATGTCGGCGAAACTTTCCGGCTGCTCGAAGCCGATACGGCCACGGCGGATCAGCTCCAGGATCGCAAGGAACGTCGCGATGATGCCGCTGCGATCCAGCTGTTCGCAAAGCTGCGAGAAGAGCGCACTGCCGTCACGCCTGATGGCCGAAAGCACGTGAGACATTTGCTCCGCGACTGTGAAGCGGTCTCGCACGATCGTACGCTTCTCTTCTTTTGCAGCGTTGAGCGCAGCAAGGAACGCAAGTGCGAGCTTATCCGGAATGATGCTATAGCGCTGTCGCAATTCGCTGGTCGCATCGCCGCCCTCGCGAGAATAGTGCGCGGCGGCTTCGGCCAAGAAACTGCGCAGATGATCGCCGGCTTCGCGATATTTGGAGTACGCGATGAGGCGCTGACGCAGCCGCTCCTCGACCATCTCCGGCGTTTCGTCGCCTTCGGGCATGAACTCGGGCGGGATCGGCGGCAGCAGCGAGCGCGATTTGAGAAACACCAGCGTCGCGGCCATGACGAGATACTCCGCGGCGAGCTCGACGTCGAGCTCTTCCATGCTGGAGATGTAGGCAAAATATTGGTCCGCTACGGTCGCAAGCGGAACGGTAG
>JBOHTT010000195.1:0-2906 GCA_050733775.1 Vulcanimicrobiaceae bacterium | reverse complement strand
GCCGCGAACCGAGCGATCCAGCATTCGAAGTCGCCGCGCTGCGCGAAGCATTTGAAGAGTCGGGAATACTGCTCGCCGCGCGTCGCGACGGCTCGCCTGCAACTCTCGACTCCGCGTAACTGCGCGGCGCGCGCGCCGCGTTGCACGCCGGCAGCACGACGATTGCGGAATTCCTGCGCGAGCTGGACATCGTGCTCGATGCGCGTAACCTCTGGCACTTCTCACATTGGATTACGCCGCCGAGCGAAAACCGTCGTTTCGATACGCGCTTTTATCTCGCGGCTGCCCCTGCCGATCAGATCGCGACCACGGACGAGCACGAAACGTTCGGCGGCTTATGGATCTCGCCGCAAGAAGCGCTGCGCCGCCACGCGGATGGCAACTTTCCGATGATCTTTCCGACGATCATGCATCTGCAGCGCTTGGATGAGTATCGCACCGTCGCCGAGCTTGCCGCGTTCGCGCAGACGAAAGAGATTCACGTCGTCGAACCGGTCGCGAGCGGCAACCGCGACTTTTCGTTTCACCCCGGTTTGGAATCGCGATGGTAGAGCTCGCGCAGGGCGTCGTGCGCGTGCGCGCACCGAACCCGTCGCCGATGACGCTCACCGGCACGAACACGTATCTCGTGCGCACGGCGCGCGACGAGGCGCTCGTCATCGATCCGGGGCCGGCGCTCAGCGAGCACGTCGACGCAATCGTCGCCACCGCGCGCGAGCTGCGCGTCGAAATCCGCAACATCTTGGTAACGCACGGCCATCCCGATCACGCGCCGGCGGCACAACCGCTTTCGCAGAGAACCGGCGCGCTGGTGCTCGCGCATCCCAACGCGCGATTTCCGGTCGATGTGCGCCTATCTGACGGCGAGGACCTCGTGTACGACGACGCGCGCATCGGCGTCGTTGACGCGCCGGGTCACGCGCCGGACCATTTCGTCTTCGTCCTCGACGGCGAGCGCGCGCTGTTCACCGGCGACGTCGTGCTAGGAATGGGCACGGTCGTCGTCGCACCGCCGGGAGGCGCGATGCGCCCGTATCAACGCACGCTCGAGAGATTGCTGCGCGAACACGGCGATTCGCGCGCGATCTACGGCGGACATGGCGAAGCGGTCGCCGATCCCGCCGCCAAATTGAGCGAATACATCGCGCATCGCAAGATGCGCGAAAGCGAGCTGCTGGCTTGCCTCGAACGCGGCCCCGCGACGATTCCCGATCTCGTGCGCGCGATTTACGCCGATGTCGATCGCAAGCTCTGGCCTGCCGCGGCTCGTCAAATGCTGGCGTACCTGCTCGCGCTCGAAGAAGAGGATCGCGTCATCCCGCACGTGCTGGAGCGGCCTGCGACCGCGGAGGAAGCCGGCATTCTCGACCCCAACCTCGAGCGCATCGCCGACCCGGCAGCCGCCGAAGTCGCTCGCGCCGAGCTCGGAGCGGCGGTACATCTGCCTCTCGTTTCCTATCGTTTATCAGCATGAGGTACGAAATCGTGAAATCTATCCATACGATGCTGGCCACCGCGCTCGGCGGCATTCTGCTCACCGGCGCGCTCGCAGGGCATAGCGGCGTGCGATCGACGGCTTCGGCGGCGCCTGACGGCAAGGCGCTCTTCGAGACGAACTGCTCGACGTGCCACGGAAGCAACGGCAAAGGGCAGCCGAACGTCTTTCCGCCGCTCGCCGGCAATCACGAGCTGACCGCCAAAGACCCGACGCCGATTATCAAGATCGTGCTCGAGGGTCTCAATATTCCGAAGACCATCGAGGGCAAGCAATACAGCGGCGGCATGCCGTCATGGAAGCAGCTCTCCGACGGCGACATCGCCGCAATCATCACCTACGAACGCAGCGCATGGGGCAACACCGGGTCCGCGATCACGCCCGCGCAGGTCGCCGCCGCTAGGAAGTAACGGCGAGCACGACCTTTCCGAACTGATTCGTATCAGCAACGCGCGCTGCAGCTTGCGCGATCTCGTTCATGGGGAACACGTGATCGACGGCGGGTCGCAGCTTGTGCTTTGAAAAGAAGCGCAGCATGTGCTGGAAGTCTTCGGGGCTGCCCATCGACGTGCCGCGAATGTCGAGCTGTTTCCAGAAGATCGAGAACGGCCGAATTTTCGCGTCACCGGTCGTGCCGCCGTAGACGACGACCCGCGCGCCGTATCGCGCGACGTCGAGCGATTTTGCGAGCGTGTCGCCGCCGGCGGAATCGACGACGAGCGTCGGCCCGCCGCCGGAGGCTTCGCGCACGGCCTTCGACCAGTTCTCCGTCGTTTTGTAGTTGATGCAGACGTCTGCACCCATGGCTTTGGCGCGCGCGAGCTTTTCGTCGCTTCCCGACGTGACGATCGCTTTCGCGCCGCACGTTTTGACGTAGAGCAGCACGAAAGTCTGCACGCCGCCGCCGACGCCCGTGATGAGGACGACATCATCCTTCGCAAGCTCGCCGCGCGAAAAACACGCGCGATACGCGGTCAAGCCGGCGAGCGGAATCGCTGCCGCTTCGTCGTCGCTGAGATGTTCCGGCGCGGGATGCACGTTTGCTGCCGGCACCGCAACGTACTCGGCAAATGTGCCTTCATGCGGCATGCCGAGCACGCCGCCTTCGCGCTTCCACACGCGTTCGTCGTCGCCCCAATTCATCGTCGGATCGATCACGACGCGCGCGCCCATCGCCGGTCCTTTCGCACCGTCGCCGTTTGCGGCGACGGTTCCGCAACCGTCGGAGCCGAGCGTCTTCGGAAGCTCGATGCCCGGATAGAGCCCTTGCGTGATGAACACATCGCGCCGGTTCAGCGCGGCGCGCTTGATCTTCACGAGAATCTCTCCGGCCGCCGGCTTCGGATCCGGAATATCCTCGACGTGCAGCTTCTCGGGCCCACCGAGCTCGTTCAAACGTACGGCTTTCATG
>JBOHTT010000194.1:0-3301 GCA_050733775.1 Vulcanimicrobiaceae bacterium | reverse complement strand
CCATTCGCGGGCATAGCGAAATATAATACGCCGGCCGGCGAGCTTGTCGTAATCGTAGAAGTGCAGCGGCTGGCCGACTTCGAGCATGACGAAGTTCGAGATGTCGACGAGATTGCTGATCGGCCGTTGTCCTGCCAGAGCGAGCCGAATGCGCATCGCGGTTTTGGCGGTGCGCGCCTGGACGTTCGCGACGCGCTGCGCGACGAAGCGATGGCAGTCGGGACTTTCCAGAGCGACCTGGAACTCGCCGCCTTCCTTATATACGATGGCGGTGTCCGGCTCGCGCACTTGCGCGCCGAACGACGCGCCCAGCTCGCGCGCCAGACCGAGCATCGACATGACGTCAACGCGGTTCGAGGTGATCTCGATCTCGAGCACGTCTTGGTCGAGGCGAAACAACTCGACGACGTTGGCGCCGATCGGCGTTCCTGGGTCGAGCTGCAAGATGCCGTCCTCGAACCAATCGCCTTCGAAGCCGAGCTCGAACCCGGACACGAGCATCCCTTGCGAATCGATACCGCGCATCTTGCGCGGCGCAATCTTCAGGCCACCCGCGAGCTCGGCGCCGATCGCCGCGACCGGGACGATTTGCCCGGCGGCTACGTTCGTCGCGGCGGTGGCAATCGTGAGCGGCGCGGTTGCGCCCACGTCGACGGTGCAGACGGAAAGCCGGTCCGCATTGGGATGCTTCTCGACGCGCTCGAGACGGCCGACGACGATGCCGGAGAGTTTTGGCGGCGCGATGACGTCCTCGACGGGAAAGCCGAGGGTCGCGAGCCGCTCGACGATCGTCGTGGTCTCGTTCGGCAGATCCACGTAGTCGCGCAGCCAGGCTAGCGGCGTTCTCACGCCAGTTGCTCCAAGAACGAGGCCTCGTTCCAGATGAACTCGCGAATGTCGCCGATGCCATAGCGAATCATCGCGAGCCGCTCGATGCCGCAGCCGAAGGCCCAGCCGCTCACGGTATCGGGATCGTAGCCGACCGCACGCAGCACGTTGGGATGCACCATACCGGAGCCGCCTATCTCAATCCACCCCGACCCTCCGCATGTGGGACATGCCTTGTCATCCTGAGCGGAGGCGCGGAGCGCCGGAGTCGAAGGACCGCCACAATTGGGGCAGGTCGTATCGATTTCCGCCGATGGTTCGGTGAACGGAAAGTACGACGGACGGAAACGTACCTGCTGATTGGATCCGAACAGCTCGCGGCACATGCCCGTCAGCATGCCTTTGAGATGGCCGAAGTGGATGCCCTCGCCGACCATCAGCCCTTCGATTTGATTGAACTGATAGAGGTGGCGCGCGTCGACGGCGTCGCGGCGATAGCATTTTCCCGGCACGACGATTGCGATCGGCGGCCCATGCTTTTCCATGGCGCGGATCTGCATCGGCGAGGTGTGCGGGCGCAGCAGCAAATCGGGGCGCAGATAGAACGAATCGAATCCTTCGCGCGCGGGATGATCCGGCGGAATGTTCAGCGCGTCGAAGTTGTGGCGCGTCGTGTCGACTTCGGGTCCGAGCAGCACGGCGAAACCGTGCGCTTCAAAAAACGCGCACGCGTCTTCCGTCGTCTTGCGAATCGGATGAAACGATCCGATCGGTGTCGGAACGTTGACGAGCGTGACGTCGATTTTGCGTTTGACTTCTTCGTCGAGACGCAGGCGCACGAGATCGCGTTCTGCAGCAGCGAGCTGTTCTTCGAGACCGACGACGGCGTCGTTGATCGTCTTGCCGGCGGCCGGACGTTCGTCCGGCGGCAGCTTGCCGATCGAACGGCGAATCTCCGTAATCTTTCCGCTGCGACCCAAGTACGCGATGCGCAGCTCTTCGAGTGTGCGTTCGTCGCGTACGTTTTGTAAGGCGGTCGCAAGCTCGGCGGCAAGCGAATTCAGCCGTTCTGTAAGGGACATTCACCGCTAGGTATGACGTTTTTCCACGTTGTCATCCCGAGCGTAGGCGCGAAGCGCCGTAGTCGAGGGACCGCCGCAACCTCGCCACCGCCACTCAAATAGAAAAAACGCCCGGTAATACCGAGCGTCTTCTCGAATTTCGTGTCTCGAATACTTTAGGTGCTGACCGGAATGGGGTTCAATTTTCGATACATCAAGTACGCATTGACAGAACCCGTATTGGCGAAGAGTTTCCAGAAGAATTCGGACGTTCGCAAGGGCCGTACCCCGTATTTCTTCACGAGACTAGAGCGGATTGTAACACCGCCGTACGCGCCCGCCAAGACTTGACAAAGCACTTGACATACCGTCAGATTTTGATGCGAAAACTGGTCCTTATAGACCACGCGTACAGGACGATTGCGCCCGCTACGGCCGCATTGAGGCTCTCGGTGGGGCCGGCGTGCGGGATCGCAACTGCCTTATCCCAGCGAGGCAACCAACCGGCGACCCCACCCCGCTCCGCGCCGATTGCCAGCACGGGCCGGGCCGGAAAGTCGAACTCGGGGAGCGGTGTTCCGGAGCGGTCCGCGGCGACGATCGGCCGCTCGGCCGTGCGGGCAGCAGCCGGCAGCGCCTCGGCCGCGATAACCGCGTGCGGAAGGCGAAAGAGCGACCCCATGGCCGCCCGCACGACCTTCGGCCCGTACGGATCGACGCCGCCGGAGCCAAACAAAATGCCGGCGGCCCCGAAAGCCTCGGCCGCCCGGACCAGCGTTCCGGCATTCCCAGGGTCCGACACCCCGGCCAACAGCAAGACGAGCCCGGGCCCCGCCAATAGCTCCTCCGGTGGGCGGTCGTTCATTGCGGCGACGGCCACGACGCCGGGAGGGGTCTCAACGCCGGAAATTGCCGCGAGCGATTTCTCCGAGACCTCGACGACTGGGATCCCCCGAGCCTCGGCCTCGCGGACCGCAGGCTGGGAACGCGCCTCGGCTGTGGCCCGAACTTCCTCGAGCCGGACGCCGCCCGCCAGAGCCTCCGCGAGCAAGGAGGGACCCTCGATCAGGAACAGCCGGTGCTCCCGGCGACCTTTCCTTTTAAGGAGATCGCGGACGACCGAATGCGGATGGGGCACGCGTGCGCGTTAGCGGCGGCTGGGTTGAAGGCCTGGCGCTCGTGGCCATCGCGGCGGCCGTCACCTTCGCCGGCCGGGCGCTCTTGGCCGAGCTGCACGGCTTCGGACCGGTAGCCCTGGCGCCGCTCGGGCTCGGCATCATCGTGGTCGCCGCCGCAATACGACGGGCGCGGCGCGACGGCGCGTCGCGTTTGGCCGTCAGCGTTCACGCCGCGTATTTGACCGCGCTCGCGCTCGCAATCGTCGCGGTAATCTTTCCTGCGCGGTGGAGTAC
>JBOHTT010000193.1:0-7803 GCA_050733775.1 Vulcanimicrobiaceae bacterium | reverse complement strand
TATTGCATGTTCGTCCTTTCCGGAGTGGGTTATCTGTCTCTAGGACGAACGGAACCCCTCGAAATCGACAGCCCGTTCTACGCCCGTATGGCCGGAATTCTCTCCCAGTTTCCGGTGATGATGCCCTGAGCGGGACGGCCGAGCCAGCGCTCGACGACCGTCGCATACACGCTGCGAAAATCCGTCGTGAATTTGATATCGCCGTTGTCGAGATCGTCCAGCGACGGATGGCGGCCGTATACGCCCCCTTTCACCGCGCCGCCGACCAAGAACAACGGTGCGGCTTCCCCATGATCGGTGCCGCGGCTGGCGTTTTCCGCCACGCGCCGCCCGAACTCCGAGAACGTCATCGTCAGAACGCGTTTGTCGTTCCCGTGCGCGGCTAAGTCCGCGTAGAACGCCGACACCGCGTCGGAAAACTGCTGCAGCAATCGATCCTGCGTCGCTTTCTGATAGGTGTGCGTGTCGAAGCTGCCGTGCGTCACGTAAATGACGCGCGTGCCGAGTTTGCTGCCCACCATTTGCGCCGCGAGCGCGAGACTGCGACCGAGATTCGTGGCCGGATACTGCACGTCGGTCTTGTAGCCCTCGACGAGCTTCGGAAGCTCTTCCGAACCTTTCTGTGCGTTGGCTTCGATCTCGGTAATCTTCGCGAGATACGGCGACGTAAACGGCATGCGCTCGTCGCTCATCATCGAGCGAAACGCTTGGGCGCCGCCTTTGCGTTTGTCGCTCGCGAGACCGTAGCCGCGCAAGTTGCCGTCGATGGCCGGCACGTCGAATTTGCGCGAGCCGAAGACTTCCGGCAGCACCGGCGACAGCGCGACGGCTTCGAACAGGTTGCCGGCAGGCAAGTTTGCGTTGTCGAGATACCGCCCGAGCCATCCGGTCGCCGCGTAGCTCGCGGGATCCGCCGTCTGCCAAATCTCCTGCGAGCGAAAATGCGAGTGATCCGGTTTCGGATAGCCGACGCCCTGAATCACCGCAACTTGCTGTTTGTCGAACATCGCTTTGAAGGATCGCAGCGATGGATTGAACCCGACTTCGTTGTTGAGGCGCAAGACGTCGTTCTGCGGCACGCCGATGCTCGGCCGATAGCGATAGTACTGCGGCATCGAGTACGGCACGACCGTATTGAGGCCGTCGTTTCCGCCTTGCAGGTTGATCAGAACCAACACGCGTTCGCCCGAAGTGGAAGTCGCGTCGGGCAGCAGCGGCTGCGCCAGGGCGCGCGAGAACAGCTCGCCGCTGCGTTGCGCGACCAGCAGACCCGCGATCGAGCCGATCAGAAATTTCTGACGTGGAAGTCTCATGCTAACTGATACGCCGGCGTCGCCATTGCCAAATAAACGGCTCCGCGAGCCTCTCCTTCGTCGAGATACGCCTCCAATTGGGCGTGTGCAACCGGTGAAATATCGCCCTGCAACACCGTGTCGACGACGAAGCCGGCGAGGCTCTTCGGATCGATCATTTCCTTGGGAAGCCAAGGGACCGATGCCATCGTCTGCGCGTTGCCGCAAACGCCTGCAGCAAAGTTCTCGCGGGTGAGCAGCGTGCCGCTGTTGATCCACGCCGCACCGCCGTCCCATCCTTTGACGTTGGGTGGAAAGAAGAGCCGTTGCCCCATGCGTGTCATCGATGCGAGCACCGGCAACGGCACCTCGTCGGCCGAAAGCCCCAAGAGCCGGTACGTGCCCACGACGAATTCCGTCGGGCTCTTGACCAACGCGCGATACGCCCGATCCGAATAGAAGATGCTGCTGCGCAAGACCGCCGAGATTGCGGGCGCCGTATCGAAGTCGTGCGCGCGCAAGAGCGCGGCGAAGCTCTCGATGAGCTCGGGTTCCGGATCGTCGTAGAGGAAAAATGCTAAGAGCTTGCGCGCAAAGAAGCGCGACGCGGCCGGTTGCTGGAAGATGATCGCGACGATATCGTCGCCCGTGAAATTGCCGGTGCGGCCGAGAAACGTCTTCGCGCCGCCGTCGTGATTGAGCGCATTGAAGATGAAGCGATCGTCGCGATCCAGAGTGAACCCCGTGAACGCCCGCGCCGATTCGCGCACGTCGGTTTCGGTATAGTTGCCGATGCCCAGCGTAAAGAGCTCCATCAGCTCGCGCGAGTAATTCTCATTTGGATGCTTCGCGACGTTGACGCGATTGTCGAGATATTTCAGCATCGCGGGATCGTGCGATACGGCGACCGTGAGCGCGCGGATGTTTCCCAGCGCGTTCGAGCGGAAGAGCTGGTTTTGGCCGAAGACGTCGGCAGCCGTAATGCCTTTGCCTTGATACGCTGTCGTGAAGTGCCCGTGCCAAAAGAGCACCATCTTTTCTTGCAGCGGCGCCGGCGTTGCAATCATGCGTCCCAGCCACCATTGCATGAGTGCGACGGCATTTTGAAAGTGCGCTTTGCCGAGCGCCTTGATCGCTGCCGCGCGCTGCGTGGGATCCGCACCGGACATCGTCTGCGGCAGCATCGCCATCATCTTGCGCAGCTCGCGCCTTGGACGGTCCTCGAGGAGCTGCGGCGGCGCGGAGGAGGATGCGGTCGCGGGAAAATGGGTCAGCCGGTCGACCGCGCCGTCCATGCCGAGCGAGGCGAACTCCGCGATCTCGGCAGGCGTGCCGCCAAAGCCGGCGCGCCGCAGCAGATGCGCCGCCCGGCGCCGGTCCCAGCTTCCGCGGTAGGGACGCAGCGCGCCCGCGACGTCCAGGCTGCCCGCGGGCCGAAAGCTGTTGGTCTCAAGCATTAGCGCCATCGTAAAACGTCAAGCTGCCGTGTCGCTTGAAGAGACGATGAGAAGCGGCATGGAAGAGGGGCAACCATGAGCGTCCTCGAGAGCCACGTGAATACGCGCGAAGCCGGCTTCGAAGACAACGCCGCGACAATGCGTGGTCTCGTCGCCGATCTTCGCACGCGACTTAGCGAAGCGCAAGCGGGCGGCGGGGCCGAGGCCGTGGCGCGACATCGCTCGCGAAATAAGCTCACGGCGCGCGAGCGTATCGACCGCTTGGTCGATCCGGGAAGCGCGTTTCTGGAATTCTCGGCGCTCGCAGCGAACGGCATGTACGAAGGTGCATCGCCGAGCGCGGGCATTGTGACCGGAATCGGCGTCGTGCACGGACGCGACTGCGTCGTCATTGCAAACGATGCGACCGCCAAGGGCGGCACGTATTATCCGATCACGGTAAAGAAGCATCTGCGCGCGCAAGAGGTCGCCGAGCAAAACGCGCTTCCGTGCATCTATCTCGTCGATTCGGGCGGCGCATTCTTGCCGCTCCAAGCCGACGTCTTTCCCGACCGCGAACATTTCGGGCGCATCTTCTACAACCAAGCGCGGATGTCGTCGCAAAAAATCCCGCAGATCGCCGCCGTCATGGGATCGTGCACCGCCGGTGGCGCGTACGTTCCGGCGATGTCGGACGAGACGGTGATCGTGCGCGACATCGGCACGATCTTTCTCGGCGGACCGCCGCTGGTGAAAGCGGCGACCGGCGAGATCGTCACGGCCGAAGAGCTCGGCGGCGCGGACGTTCACACGCGCATCTCCGGTGTCGCAGATCATCTTGCCGAAGACGACGAGCACGCACTCGGGATCGTTCGCGAGATCGTCTCGCACCTCGACCAGCCACACGCGCCGGCCTGGGAGGTGGCGCAAACGGTACCACCCGCACGCGATCCTCGCGAGATCTACGGCATCGTGCCGCGCGACCTGCGCATCGGCTACGACGTACGCGAAATCATCGCGCGTCTCGTCGATTCCTCTGCGTTTGCCGAATTCAAAGCGCGATACGGCACGACGCTCGTGTGCGGCTTTGCGCGAATCGAAGGCCATCCGGTCGGCATCGTCGCCAACAACGGCATTCTCTTCAGCGAAAGCGCCCTGAAAGCCGCGCACTTCATCGAGCTGTGCGCGCAGCGCGGCACTCCGCTCGTTTTCTTGCAAAATATCAGCGGCTTCATGGTCGGGAAAGACTACGAGAATCGCGGAATCGCCAGAGACGGCGCCAAGATGGTGACGGCGGTTTCGTGCGCGGAAGTCCCGAAATTCACCGTGATCATCGGCGGAAGCTTCGGTGCCGGAAATTACGGCATGTGCGGCCGCGCGTATTCGCCCCGTCAGCTCTGGATGTGGCCCAACGCGCGCATTTCCGTCATGGGGGGAGAGCAAGCCGCGTCGACGCTGCTTTCAGTGCGCATGGAAGCCGATCGCGAAAAGAACGGCGCAATGAACGAAACGCAGCAGCAAAAATTCAAGTCGCCGATCCTCGAGAAATACGAGAGCGAAGGCAATCCGTACTATTCGACGGCTCGCCTTTGGGATGACGGGATCATCGATCCGCTCGATACGCGTCGCGTTCTTGGGATCGGGCTGCGCGCCGCCTCGCGGGCGCCGCGTCGCGAAACTCGCTTCGGCGTCTTTCGAATGTGAGCGCGACAGGCGTTTTTCATGCGCCCGAACGTCACGCCGTTCTGTCGCGAATGCAGATCGCGCGCATCGCGTTCGTCTTCGTCGTGGGATTCTTTGCACTCGGACGCACGCTCCCCGACGCCATTCGCATCTACTCGCCGCTGACCGTATTCGGCTACTACACCAACTCTGCCGGCACGATCACCACCGTCTTTCCGAATACCCCGGCTGCAAAAGTTGGACTGCGAGCCGGCGATCGCGTCGACGTGCGCGACTTTTCACCGTTCGACCGTAAAGGCGGCCTGATCGGCAAGACGTACAGCGCGTACAATCCGGTGCGGCACGTGACGATCGTCCGTGACGGCGTGCGCATGTCGTACGAGATCAAAGGCGTTCCGGAAGGCATCGCGACGCGTGGCGTCATCCTGCTGCGCGAGCTCGTAGCGTTTGTGACGATCTGCATCGGCATGCTGATCGCGATCGTCAGGCCAAGCCGCGCTTCGCTCGGCTTCTTTCATTTCGTCGCCGGCGGCGAACTGTATCCGAACGCAATCACCAGCGCGCTCTTATCTAACCCGTGGCGGATGATCGTGGACGGCGCCAACGACGTTCTCGTCGCGGGTGCGGCGATCGGCCTGCTGATGTTCGCCCTGGGATTCCCTCGCGATATCATTCCGGTGCGATTGCGCATTCCAACGGAAGCGCTCGCCGCCGCGCTATGGGCCGCAGGTTGCTGGCTTTTGCTGCAGGCCGACATCGGCGCAAACTATTACGCCAGACCGGCCGTGCACGAAGCGCTGGTCTACGCGCAGATTCAAACCGTCGTCGTCTGCGCGGCAATGGTGGTGTTCCTCGCGACGCTCGTGCGCTCGCGCGGCCCCGATCAAGTCCGTACCGCCGGCGTCGTCGTCTCGTTCATGGTTGCAATTGCGGGTTATCTCGCCGCGGAGCACTTCTACCCGGGGGTGCTCAAGTATTGGCAATACGTCGCGCTGGAAGCGCTCCCGATTCTGCCCGCGATCGTCGTTTTATACGGCATTACGCGGTATCACATTCTCGGTATCGACTTCTTCGTCAATCGCGCGATCGTGTATGCGACGATGATGGCGGCAGTTGCGGCGATCGTCGGTCTTGCCGAGGAAGGCTTTTCATACTGGTTCGTGATGAACACGAACCTCGCTTACGCAATCATCATTGCGATCACGCTGCTCTTCGGTGCGTTTTTCGGCCGCATTCGCAGCGCGGTGCGGTTCGTGGTCGATCGCTCGCTGTTTCGCGATCGGCTTCTGGCGCACGACTACCTCGATGCGCTCGCACACGAGCTGCCGCACGCGCATGACCGCGAACACATCGAACAAGCAATCACGTCCGCCGTGCAAGAAGCGCTCAAGCTACGGTGTGCGGTACTGTTCGAGCGCCGTGGCGATCGGTTCGTCGCGGTAGCCGATGCGTATTGGCCGCCGGGCGCGAACGAAATCCCGGGCGAAGATCCTGCAATGGAGCGCATCATCCGTCAAGGGTTCGCACAGTTTTTGCACGACCGCGAGTGGATGAACTGGTCTGCGGAGCTGAAGGCGCTCGTGCCGCGCGTCGCCGTCCCGATCGAAGTCGAAGCCGGCGAGCCGTTCGTGGCGGTCTACGGTATCGAATTCAGCGGCGTCGATCTCGACCCGGACGAAGTGCGAATATTGGAACGGATCGGCAACGCGGCGGCGCAAGGCTTTTCGAACCTTCGCGCGCGCGAGTTGGCGTCGCATCTCGAAGAGCTGATGGGGCTGCGCTCCGAGAACGCAAGGCTTCGCGAGCGGGTGGCCGAGCTGGAAAACGGCGCCGTAAGGCCGCTTACTGAAGCGCCGCCTTGGACCGGCTAACGTGAAGATGTGGCGCTTGCGACCTTAATGGACAACAAGGTCTTCTATCTGAAGAACAATCGCCTATTTTCCGGCGCGAGCGAACGCGCGGACGAGACCGCCCATATCTTCACGACGGTTCTCTATCCGCCGAAGACCGCGGTCTTCGAGCAAGGCGATCCGACGCGACTGGTTTATCTGGTCAAGCGCGGCAACGTGCGGATCTCGCGCCTGACGCCTGACGGCAAGGAAGTCACCGTCGCCATTCTCGGCGCCGGCGACATTTTCGGCGAAGAGACGCTCTTCGAAGCCGGAGAGCGTTCGACGGTCGCGACGACCGTCGGCGAGACGCTCGTGTGCACGGCCAAAGCCGACGACCTCTTCCAGCTGCTTTCAAAGGATCCGGAGCTGGCGCTGAACGTCGCGAAGATCGTGCACGAACGGCTCAACGACGCCTCAGCGACGATCGAAGACCTCGCGTACGCAAAAGTCTCAGATCGGTTGCTGCACCTTTTCGAGCGTCTGGCGCACGAGCACGGCGTCAAAGCCGACGGCGGGCTGCGCATCGACGTGAAATTGACGCACGCCGACATCGCGTCGTTGATCGGCAGCACGCGTGAGACCGTCACGGTCGAGCTCGCAAATCTTGCGCGCGAAGGAAAGATTCGCAGCGACCACGGCACGTTCACGCTCTTGGGCAAGGAAAAGATATGAGAATTTCTCGCCGCGCTGCGCTGTTGATGAGCGGCGCCGCACTTCTGCCGCGCATGGCCGCCGCTTCCGGCGCGCGCACGCTCGAACCGATTCTGTCCTACTCTGACTGGCTCGGCAATCGTCCGACGCCTTGGGCGCTCGCGGGCAAAGTCGTGCTGGTCGACGTGTTCACCTTCGGCTGCTACAACTGCGCAAATATTACGCCCAATCTGCGGACGCTGCACCGCACGAAGCCGTCGTCGCAATTTGCGATTATCGGCGTGCACACGCCGGAAACGCCGTACGAGCGCGAGCGCGCGAACGTCGTGGAAGGCCTGAAGCATCTCGGCATCGCGTGGCCCGTCGCGATCGATAATTCATCGAGACTGTGGGACGCCTACGGGATCGAGTACTGGCCGACCCAGTTGATCTTCGACCGCACCGGCAAGCTGCACTCGGAAATCATCGGCGACTCGCAAGATGCCGCGGTCGACGCGACAATCGCAAAGCTGTTGGGATAAACCGAAAAGTAGCTGTTGTCTCCGGAGTGCTATGCTTGTATCTTGAAGTCGTGAGCAAGCCGATCATGCAACTGCTGTGGCGGTTCGGCCCTGTTATCGCGTCGCTGAAACTAAATCTTGGCGGTTCGGCCCGGTTATCGCGCCGCTGATTAGTTTAAATCCCGGCGTACCACTCGTAACCGTTGTCTTCCCAATAACCGCCTTTGCCGGCACCGACCGCGTTCAGCGAGGCGACGACTTCGATGCGGCGGACCCACTTCGCGCTCTTGTAGCCGAGCTGTGTCGGAATACGTAGGCGCACTGGCGCACCGTGCGCGGCGTCGAGCGG
>JBOHTT010000192.1:0-14860 GCA_050733775.1 Vulcanimicrobiaceae bacterium | reverse complement strand
CGTCGATACGACCACGCTGCAACAGCGCGCTGCCGCCTTCCGCAACGAACGGCAGCGTCAGCTCGAGTACTGTCGGCGCCGATCCGACCGCGCGGGCCGTGGCATGGGCGAATTGCCCGCGAAACCGCGGATCGCGGCCAAGCGTTTCCGCTCTGCCCGTCACCGCTTCACCCTCGAGCTGCAGCGCATTCAGCGCATCGCGCAAGAACGCAACTTTTTTTGCCGTCGCATCGATGAGCGTGACAGAAACGCCGCACAAGATTGCGAGCGGAATGCCCGGCAAGCCGCCGCCGGCACCGACGTCGACGAGCGAACCGCGAATCAGCGGCGCGAGCACAAAGGCATCCGCAATTTGTTCGGCGATAGCGTCTGCCGTTCGCGCTGCCGTCAGATTGACGCGCCGATTTGCCTCGAGCAGCAGTTCGCCATACCGTGCAAGACGCTCGAGCGCGAATTGCGATGCGCCGTGACGCGCGAGCGCGTCGGCGACACTCATGCCGTCTGACGCGAGCGATGAACGAAGAGCGCCAAAATTGCAACGTCTGCCGGCGTCACGCCCGGAACGCGCGCGGCAGCGCCGATCGTCCGCGGCCGATGCTTGCCGAGCTTCTCGCGCGCTTCATGCGAAAGCGCTCGCAGGTTTTCGTAGCCGAAATCGTCGGGGATCGGATCGTTCTCGACGCGCGCTGCGCGCTCGATTGCGACTTGCTGACGCCGCACGTAGCCCGCGAGTTTGATCTCGATCTCGGCGCGTTGCAGGGTTTCGTCGTCGAATCGATCCTCGAAGCTCGCACGCACGTCGTGCATGTGAATCTCGGGGCGCCGAAGCGCATCGGCGACGCGCGTGCGCTCAGCGTGCGCGACTGCGCCTTCGAGCCGTTCTTTGCGCGCGCGAAATGCTTCCCAGGCTACGTCGTCGACCAAGCCGATTTCGCGGCCGCGCGGCGTGAGGCGCAAATCTGCGTTGTCGTGACGCAAGATGATGCGATGTTCGGCGCGCGAGGTGAGCATGCGGTACGGTTCGTCCACGCCTTTTGTGACGAGGTCGTCGATCATCGTTCCGATGTAGGAATCGGTTCGTGCGAAGATCGCGGGCGATTCGCCGCGCGCGCTGCGCGCCGCGTTGATGCCCGCAACGAGTCCTTGCGCGGCCGCTTATTCGTAACCGGACGTCCCGTTGAGCTGACCGCAATGGTAGAGTCCCGCGACGCGGCGCGTTTCCAAGGACTGGTGCAGCTCCGTCGGTTGCACGAAGTCGTACTCGACCGCATAGCCCGCGCGCAGCATGACGCATTCCTCGAGGCCGGGCAGCGTGTGCAGCATTTCGATCTGCACGTCGGCGGGCAGCGACGTCGAGAAGCCGCCGACGTAGAACGTCGGCTCGTCCCAGCCTTCGGGCTCGATAAACACCTGGTGCATCGGGTTGTGCGCGAACTTGACGACCTTGTCTTCGATGGACGGGCAATACCGCGGACCGACGCCGCGAATCAAATCCAGCCCGTACAGCGGCGAGCGGTGCAAGTTCTCCCGCACCAAAGCATGCGTACGCTCGCTCGTCTTGGTAATCCAGCAAGGGAGCTGTGGCCCGGCAAAACGGGCGCTGCTGCGGTAGCTGAACATCAGCGGAATCGGGCTGGGCGGCTGCTCTTCCATCGCGGCGACCCGGACGGTGCGGCGGTCGATGCGCGGCGGCGTCCCGGTTTTGAGCCGTCCGAGCGGAAAGCCGAGCGCGGCTAAGCTCGCCGAGAGCCCCATCGCCGGGGGCTCGCCGAAGCGGCCTTCCGGACGGATGTCGTCGCCGCGGAAGGTCTTTCCGCCCAGGAACGTGCCGGTCGCGAGCACGACCGTGCGTCCCCGCACCAGCTCGCCGTTCGCGGTTCTGACCCCAATCGTACGGCCGCTCTGCGCGACCACGCTTTCGACCATGGCCGGAACGATCGTCAGATTGCGCTGCGCGCGCAACACTGCGCGGGCGGCGCGGCCGTACGCCGGTTTGTCGGCCTGTGCGCGCAACGCGCGCACCGCCGCGCCTTTGCTTTCGTTCAGCCAGCGAACGTGCAGCGAGGTGCCGTCGATCAGCAGCCCCATCTCGCCGCCGAGCGCATCGATCTCGCGGACGAGCTGGCCCTTTGCGCTCCCGCCGACGCTCGGATTGCACGGCAGGGTGCAAATCTTCTCGGGATCCCCGGTCACGAGCAGCGTTTCCACGCCGAGGCGTGCGGCGGCCAGCGCAGCTTCCAGCCCCGCGTGGCCTCCCCCGACGACGATCACGCCGGCCTCGGAACTCCCGTTCATCCGCGAATTGTACCGCATCGCATCAGGCGAAGGCCTGCGCGCGGCGGCAGCGCTATGCCGGGGTCGGCGCCTCGATTTTGACCGGATCGACGTGGTAGAGTTGGCTGAAGAAGACCTCGCCGTCGCTGCCGCGCACGCATTCGACGCCCAGCGTGCGATGATCGATATCGAGCGGCAATGCCTGAGCTTGTACGTCCTGCGCGTCGAATAAAACCACCAGCGCCTTGACCGCCTTTTGCTTCTCGACCGGAAATGTATTGTCCGAATTCGGATTGACGGCGACGTGAAGCGGGCCGATGCGGTGAATTTTCCCGTCGTCTTGTTGCGTTGAAAGCTCGTACGCGTTGCACAACCCCGTCGCCGGAGCGGTGAAACGGATCAATGCCACCGCACGCATCTTCTCGGTTTCTGAGAGATATTGCGGCGATTGCGTATCGGTGTCGTGCCCACCCTCGTGGACTTGGAATCCCGCAAGCTCAAAGCTGGGAACTTGGGGCGACGCCATGTTGCTCGGAACGGGCACTTGATGGAACTCGAACAGCGCACCGAAGAGCGCGATGGCGGCATTTGCGAGCAGCGTCGGCATTGAGTAAAGCCTCCATTCTATTATCCCACCGCTGCGTTTTTGAATCTCTGCGCGATCACCAGCCTCGCGCCGATCAACATTGCAACGGCGAAGGCGAGAAAACCGTCACTCGCGGCGAGCGCAACCGGACCCGCGTGCGGCAAGAAGATTCGCAACGCCGCACGCCCTGCGAATGCGACGAACCAAATCGCGAGCGGAATGAACGACGGTTCCACGACGAGCACGCGTGAATCGCCGGTGGACCGCACGCGCGTATGCCGGCCGCGCAACAATCCGAACGGTAAGCCGAGCGCGATGCCGGCGACGATCGCAATCGCGATCCCCGCGGGAGATGCGCTGCGCTCGTAGGAGCCAAAGGCAACAAACGCGCCGAGAAGCGTCAATAGTACCGGGCCGATCCACAGTCGCGACGCGCGCAACTTCACGGGACGCAATAAACGGAAATACACGATCGCGACGACGACCACCAACCAGATGACGCTCGAGATCTCGGATCGCATCAACGGTTTTTCTTACGCGCGCGTTTGATCGCGGTCGTCAGTGCCTTCGGTTCCGGCGTGCCGATTGCGAAGCGGGAACCATTGGTGAGCTTGATTTCGACGGCGTTGAAGCCGGAAACGTTCCACAGCCAACCGTGCGTCGTCAGATGAATGCCCCAGCCGTCCCAAAGATGCGTCCGAATCGGTTCAACCGACGCGATTTGCTCGACCGGAATCGTCTTTCCGAATCCGCGCATGCTGCCCATCCACCACGCCAGCTCGCCCGGAGTCACGCGCACGGTCATCGATGAGAAGAGCGACATCGTCACCAGAACGACAAACAGAATTATTGCCCACGGCGACGCTTCGCCGTTCGTTTTGACGACGCCGAACGCGGCGGCGATTCCGATCGCGATCAGCATCGCGACGATTATCGTCCAACCGAATTGGCGGCGCTCGTAGATCGCCTCGCTCGCAGCAGGCATTCCCAACCTCACTTTCCGATGCAGAAGCGCGCAAAGACTGCATCGAGGACTTCTTCGGTGACCGCATCGCCGCTGAGCTCGCCTAGCGCAGCCGACGCCTCGACGAGATCCGGCGCGATCAGGTCGACGGGATCGCCCGACTGCAGAATTTGCATCGCACGTGCGAGCGCGCGGCGTGCGGCGAGCACGCAATCGGCCTGACGCGCCGTGGCCAGATGGGGCCGCTCGAGGTCCGGCGCGTCGACGGCGATGACACCCGCAAGCGCTTCACCGATGCGGCACACGTCGCCGGCATTGAGGACGCTCACACAAAGCGCATCGCTCTCGTGCACCGCGCGCCCCTCGAAGCCGTCCGTGCCGAGATCGCACTTGTTGAAAATCACGACGCGTTGACGCGCGCGCGTGCGTTCGAGCAGCTCGCGAGCCTCCGAACCTAACGGCTGCGAACCGTCGACGACGACGAGCGCGACGCGGGCTGCGTCGAGCGCGCGCTCGCTGCGCGCGATACCTTCCGATTCCAGTCGATCCGCGTGTTCGCGAATGCCGGCCGTATCGATCAAGCGCACGCGCATGCCGTCGAGCGCAAAGGATTCCTCGATCGTGTCGCGCGTCGTTCCGGCAATCTCGGAAACGAGCGCGCGATCCTCACCGAGCAGCGCGTTGAGCAACGACGATTTTCCCGCGTTCGGCGGTCCCACGATAGCGACGCCGACGCCCTCGCGCACCATGCGTCCAACTTCCCACGTGCGCTCGAGCTCTCCGAGCGCAGTATCGATCGCCGCAATTTCTTCGCGCAGTCGCTCCGGCGGTGGATCGGGAACTTCGTCCGGAAAGTCGAGCGTGCCCGACAGCTCTTCCAAAAGCGTTGCCAGACGCCGGCGCTGCGCCTCGACGGCCGCGAGCAACCCGCCGGCGAGACGCGCGCGCGCTGCGCGCGCAGCACTCTTGCTTTCTGCGTCGACGAGATCCGCGACCGCTTCCGCGGCGGAAAGATCCAGCTTACCGTTCAGAAACGCGCGGCGCGTGAACTCGCCGGGTGTCGCAAGACGCGCGCCCGCAGCCAAGAGTGCCGTAAGCGTCTCCCGCGCGACGACGGGCGAACCATGAACGTGCAGCTCCAGCACGTCTTCGCCGGTGTACGAATGAGGAGCCGGAAAATATAGCGCCAACGCTTGATCGATCGGCTCGCCGCGAACGTCGAGGGCTTCGCCTAGCGACGCGATTCGCGGCTGCAGCGGGCGGCGCGAACGAAAGACACGCTGTCCGATCGCCCGCACGTCGTCGCCGCTCACGCGAAGCACCGCTACCGCTCCCCGGCCGGGCGGCGTTGCGATTGCGGCGATCGTTTCGAAACGCTGTGGTGTCGTTATTTAGGGCTGACGACGACGCGCCGTTCCGGCTCGGCGCCTTCCGACTCCGTCTGAACGAAAGGACTGTCGGCGAGCGCGAGGTGGATGATCTTGCGCTCGGACGGCAGCATCGGCTCGAGCTTGATCGGGCGTTTCTCGCGAATCGTTCGCTCGAGCGTCTGTAGCGCGATCGTTTTCAACTGATCGGCGCGTCGCGCGCGATAGCCCTCAGCGTCGATCGTGTAGTAATGCCGCTGGTCGCGCACGCCGGCATTCAGAATGTTGTTGAAAACGAGATTGAGAGCTTCCAGCGTGTTGCCGTGGCGTCCGATCAGATTTGCGAGATCGGGACCGCGTACTTCGAGATACTCGCCTTCCGTGCGCGGAATGTACGCAACCTCTGCGTTTTCGATTCCCATTCGCTCGAGGATCTGCTCGAGCAGCTCGCGCGCCGGCTTTACTTCCTCGGGCTCGGGAACGGCGGCATCGGGCGTGCGCGTGGCGCGCGCTTCGCCGTTTTTGGCATCGCGAGGCGGGCCATGAGGCCGGCGTGCTTGCCGGCGGCGTCCGTACGGGCGCGCGCCTGGAGCTTCGTCGCGACTGTTGTCAGGTTGGAGATCGTCGTCCATTCTCGTTCTTTCCGGTTCCTTACTATCGCAGCTCAGCGCCGCGAGCGTTTCTTGCGCGGCGCCGTCGGGCTTTCACTTTTCGGTCCGGGCAGCTTCCCGTTACTCCGTGCAGCATCCTCACGCGCAGGCGTCACGTTCTTCGGAGTCACGGCGCCGTCTGTTGCCGGAACCGGCTGCTTGGTGTATTTTCGCAGCAAATAGACAGACTGCAGCGTGTTGAACACATTGAAGGAGAACCAGTAGATGATCAGCGCGGAGGGCCAACTGCGCCCGATGAACGCGATCATCACGGGCGAGATGAACGCCATGATTTTCTGTTGCTGCGCTTGTGCGGGATCCGCCGGCGTCACGGTCGCCCAGCGCATGCTAAAGTACATCGAGACGACGTACAGTGCGAGAATGAGCAAGTCCGGATGAGCGAGATCGGGGGCAAAGACATTGTACGACGTCAAATCGTACTGCGGTGCGTAACCGTGTGGCAGAGGATGCGGAGGCGGAATCAGCGTGCACGTTTGCAGGTGGGCCAGCACTTTGGGACACGCGCTAACAACTTCTTTGAACGGCAGCAGTTTTGCAAGCGCATCGTACAAAGGGAGCGCGACGCTTTGGAACCAGCTATCGAGCCAACCCATCCATAGCCAACCCTGCTTCTTAAGCTCGTCCATCGCCGGCGATTGAATGGCATAATACAGACTGAACAAGATCGGCATCTGAATGAGCAACGGCAAACAACCGGCCATCGGATTGACGCCGTGTTCTTTGTACAGCGCCATCGTTTCCTGATTGAGCTTTTGGGGATTGCCTTTATATTGTGCTTGCAGTTTTTTGATTCGTGGCGCGACGCGTTGCATCTCTGCCATCGATTTGAACTGCATTTGCGTGAGCGGCCATAGCACGATCTTCACGCACGCAGCAAAGATGACGAGCGTCCAGCCAAAGCTGTGCGTCGCGCCTGCAAGTGCTATCAATATCGACTTGCTCAGGTCGACGATGGGATCCATAATCGGCGCCAACGGATTGAAAAACGCCAGGAAAACGTGCACGACAGCCTTTCGGTGAGCTAGGGGACCGGATCGACGCCGCCAGGATGGCCGGGATGGCAACGCAAGAGGCGTAAGGCGGCGAGTTGCAGTCCCCGGAACGCGCCATGCTTCTCTATCGCGTCGTACGCGTACTGCGAACACGACGGGAAATACCGGCACGACGGCGGCAAAAACGGCGAGACGATCAAGCGGTAGCCGAATAGGACCGTAAGTGCCAGTTCTTTCATAACGGTGCTCATCGTCTCTCTACCACCGCTACAGCGACGCGTTGCAACGTCGAACGCATATCCTCACATAACACCGTATAGGCAACGTCGCGAGCCGAATGGCGCGCGATCACGATCATGTCGATTCCGTTTCCCGGGAGCCCGACTGCTTCGAGCGCCGCCCGGGTCCGTCGTCGGACTCTGTTTCGTTCGACCGCGCCGCTCAGGCCCTTTGCGGGAACGATCGCGATTCGCGGCCGGGTCAGCCCCCGAGGGGCCACGGCCCCGACGATAGCAACGTGAGCGCCGTCGATACGGCGCCCGCGCTTGCGCAGGCGCGCGAACTCTGCATCCCCGGAGAGGCTATCGTACGAGCGCACGCCGGGGCCCTCGTCCGCTAGGCGGTGAGCCGCTTGCGGCCTTTCTTGCGGCGCGCCGCAATGACGCGCCGTCCGTTTTTGGTGGCCATGCGCGACATGAAACCGTGTACTCTCTTGCGCCGCCGGTTATGAGGCTGGAACGTTCGCTTCACGATGGCTCCTTGGGAACGGGACGACAGCGAGCGATTATACCGGCGCGTCGCGACCCCGGTCAAGCATTAAGACTAAAATAAGAGCGTTTCGCCGCCTGTCCACACCTGTGGACAAGGTTGTGGACAACAATGAGTCCCACCGCCTGCAAAATCCCGCCAGGCCGTGCTTTTCCTGCGTGCCGGCGCTTCCTCGCTCGCATCCACAAGTTGGCGAAAAACCCCGAAAAATCAAGGAAATTTCGCGCGAATTCGCCTGTGGATAAGTGGATAAGATTTTTCAGCTTTCGGCGCAGGAGTCGATGCCGGGGCCGCTAACGCTACCGCCTACTCCGAGCGGCCTTTTTGACACCCGAGAACTTCGGTTTTGCCGGCACGGAAGCAGCAACCACAACGGCGGGATTTTAATAGTGTGAGCGGTTCACTCGTTGGCAGCGACAGCAGCATTTCGGGCGCAGACCTCTGGTCATCGGTACTCGCTTCTCTCGAGCCGCGATACTCGAAGCCCGTCTATGAAACGTGGCTCCGGCCGATGCGGCCCGTCAGCATCACCGGAAGCGAAATCGTGCTGGCCGTCGCGACGCCGTTTGCGAGGGATTGGGTCGAAGGCCGCTTGCGAGCGCCGATCATCGAGGCGCTCAGAGAGCTGCTTGGCTACGAAATCGAGGTGAGATTCGTGGTGAGCGAAGCTGCGCCGCAAGAACGCACCGCAAGCCCGGCCATGACGGTCGCGGCGCCCCGGCAAACCGGCTCTGATGAAGTCCGGCCGGGCAACCTGAACCCCAGGTACACCTTCGAAGAATTTGTCGTCGGCAACAGCAATCGCTTCGCCCACGCGGCCGCGCAGGCCGTCGCCGAATCGCCGGCGCGCGCCTACAATCCGCTGTTCCTCTACGGCGGCGTTGGTCTGGGCAAGACGCATCTCATGCACGCGATCGGTCACACCGTTCTGCGGGCCAATCCGAGTGCGAACGTCGTGTACGTTTCCAGCGAGAAGTTCACGAACGAATTCATTATCGCGATCAAAAACAACCAGACCGTCGAGTTCCGCAATCGCTATCGTCACGTCGACGTGCTCTTGATCGACGATATCCAGTTCCTCGAAGGCAAGGAACAAACGCAAGAGGAGTTCTTTCACACCTTCAACTCCTTGCACGAAGCGCTGCGGCAGCTCGTGATTTCCAGCGATCGTCCGCCAAAAGAAATTCAGACGCTCGAGAGCCGTTTGCGCTCGCGGTTCGAGTGGGGACTGCTCACCGACATCCAACCGCCGGATCTGGAAACCCGTGAAGCCATCTTGCGGAAAAAGGCAGAGAGCGAGAAGGTCCCCGTTCCGAACGACGTGACGTCCTTCATCGCGAAGGTCATTCCATCGAACATCCGCGAGCTCGAAGGCGCGTTGATTCGCGTCGTTGCGTTTGCATCGCTCACCAAATCTCCGATCACCGTCGATCTCGCGTCGGAAGTCCTGAAGAACCAAATCGTCCAGGCGCCGCTACGCCGGATCACGATCGCGCTCATTAAAGAGCGCGTGGCGCGAGCGCATGGGCTGACGGTGAAGGAGATGGACAACCAGCGCCGCGATCAGCGTTTGACCGTACCGCGCCAGATCGCCATGTACTTAGCCTGCGAGCTGACCGATTCCAGCTTGCCCCATATCGCGCGTGAGTTCGGCAAAAAAGATCACACGACCATCATGTACGCGCGCGACAAGGTCAAGGAAGTCATGGCCCGCGACGAGGTCTATCGGAATAAAGTTCGCAGCCTTTTGGCGCTCGTCCAGAGCGACTAGGGCCCCCTTTTTTCGTCCACTGCCGCCTACACAGGGCGGGCCTTTCAGCGTGGATAACTCCTGGGCGCACGCCGCTGGGCGAAACTGTGGAGCCGGTCGTCCGGAAGTCCACAGCCTGCCATGCGCGCTAATGCAGGCCAGGCCGGGGTTCGCGCGGTTCTCCACAGCGTTCACCGGCTTACTACTAATACGTCGATATTTACATACTCTTATTTGCACTTCTATAAGACGCGCTGACGGTGGATAGTGAAGTTTACCTGTAGCACGAAGGACATCGCCTCCGCGGTTGGCGCGGCAAGCAAGATCGTCAACGCGCATACGACGGTGCCGATCCTTTCCAATGTCTTGCTGACCAGCGATCAGGGTCAGATTCGCGTGCGTGCGACCGATTTGGAGCTCACCCTCGAGCACGCGTTTCCGGCTGAAGTGCAAGAAGCCGGCAGCGTTACGGTTCCCGCAAAACTCTTCAGCGGCTATCTCGGGAACTTGCCGGCCGGCCTCTTGGAGCTGAACGGAACGCCGACGCGCGCCAGCGTGAAGGTCGAACGCTCGAATTACGATTTCCACGCCCTTCCACCCGAAGAGTATCCGCCGCTGCCGCCCTCGCAAAAAGGCGCGACCTTCACGCTGGCGGCCAAGCGTTTCCGCGAAGGCGTGAACTCGACGATCTTCGCGGCCTCGGGCGAAGAAGCGCGCGGAGCCGTCTTGATGGGCACGCTGCTCGAGCTGGAAGGCTCGTCCCTGACGATGGTCGCGACCGACGGGTATCGCCTCGCCAAGTGGCAGACGACGCTCGACGAAGCGCACTCCGGACCGGCCCTGCGCTATATCGTGCCGTCGCGAGCGCTTTCCGAAGCTGCACGAAATCTCGGGAACGCGGAGAGCGTCACGCTCACGGCGCTCGGCACGCAAGGGAATCAGCTGTCATTGACGGCCGGTGAAGTGACGATCGTCGTGCGTCTGGTCGACGGACAGTATCCGAACTACGGGCAAGTCATCCCGGCGAAGTTCGATCGCTCCGTGACGGTCAACACGACGGGACTCATCGGTGCGCTACGGCGCGCAGAGCTCGTTGCCGGCGATCGCGCGAGCATGGTGAAAATGCAGGTCACGAATCAGAACCTCATCATCACGGCAAATTCCGACGTCGCCGGAAATGCGTTCGAGGAGCTCGAGGTCGAGCAAACCGGTGAAGATCTCACCATAGCCTTCAACGCGCGATATCTCGTGGAAATTCTCACGCACGTCGACTCACCGCAAACGGTGCTCGAGTTTTTGGGCCCGCTCTCGCCTGCTGCAATCCGCCCACTGGAACCAGTTGTGGGCAGCGCGCTCCTGTACGTCCTGATGCCTCTGCGCCAATAGGAGTGCTCCTCGAGCGCCTATCGCTGGCGAATTTTCGCAACTATGCGTCGCTCGAGTGGGAACCCGCAGGCGGCCTCAACCTCATTCTCGGTTCGAACGCCCAGGGGAAGAGCAATCTTCTTGAGGCGATAGCGTTGCTCGCAACGGGCAAATCGTTTCGCGCCGCGCGCGAGTCGGAGCTGATTCGGTTTGGCGGCTCGCCTGCAAGCGTCGTAGGATCCGCGCACGTCGGTGCGGGCAGTCTCAACCTCGCGTGCTCGATTGCGTCGACCGGCGGTACGACACGAAAAACCTACACGATCAACGGCGAAGGCGTTCGATACGCGCGCTTTCTCGGAAGCCTAAAAGTCGTCACGTTCGTGCCGGACGATCTCGGCCTCGTGTCGGGGCCGCCGGCGATGCGGCGCGCGATGCTGAACGAAGCGCTCTCGCTCGCCGATCGGCGCTATTATCACGAGCTGGCTCGGTATCGCAAAGCGGCGCTGCAGAAAAACGCGTTGCTGCGCGATGCGTCATCACCCGACCGTGACTTGCTCGCGACGTACGATGCCACGATGGTGCAGAGCGGCACGGCATTGATGCTCGCGCGCCGTCACTACATTGCGGCACTCGGCGAGACTGCGACGAGCGTGTACGGGCACTGGATTCCGAATGAGCGCTTGGAGGTCCGGTATGCGCCGAACGTCGTTTTCGATACGCCTTCTGAAGCGGCTGTCGCCGGCGAGCTCTCGCGGCGCCTCAGCGAGCAGCGTCCGGCGGAGCTCGCGCGGAAGAGATGCCTTGTGGGGCCGCATCGCGACGACGTCGAGCTGACGCTCGATGCACAAGCGCTGGCACGATTCGGATCGCAAGGGCAAAAGCGCACGGCGGTCCTCGCGCTCAAGCTCGCGGAATATGCCGTCATGCGCGACCGCACCGGCGAGTCGCCGCTGCTGCTCCTCGACGACGTCCTCTCCGAGCTCGATGCGGCGCGAGCGCAAGCATTTTTAGATGCACTGCACGGCTCGGAGCAAGCCTTCGTGACGGCGACGGAGCCCGTACGGTTCGGTCTCGCGGCGACCGCCTGGCGCGTCGCTGCCGGGGCAGTGACGGCATGCTGAAGCCGCTCCAGCAGCTCGTCGGCGGGTGGAAGCCTGCGGGCGGCGCAGCGAGCCGTCGAAACGGCGCGCACTCGCCCTCGGTCGGTGACGTGCTTGCGATCTGGAGCCTGATCGTCGGGAGCGAGGTCGCCAAGCATGCCGTCCCGATCGAGCGTTCCGGCGAGACGCTCGTGATTTTGACGACATCGAGCTCCTGGAGCAACCAGTTGTCCCTGTTATCCGGTCATGTGATCGGTGCGCTGAACGAAGGCGGAATCGCCGGGGTCGAGCGACTGCGTTTTCGCGTCGGACGTCCGCGCCGGTCCGCAATTCCACGCAAACGGGAGACCTCGAACGGGAACGTGCGCACGCGCGTTCCAGATGACGTCAAACCGTCGGAGACGCTCGGAGAAGCCGTATCGCGATTGCGCGAACGTCTGATCCGGGATCGGGATGCAAAGCGTGCCGCGGGGTGGAATACGTGTTCGCAGTGCGGCGTCATGCTGCCGGAGGGAGATCGCTGTGCACCATGCACGACGGCCGAGCTCTCCGAACGCTCTGCCCGCGTGCAACGGCTCATGTTCGATGTGCCGTGGCTGGGTTACTTAGGGATTGCTGAGCTCGTGACGGATCTGACGCGGCACGAGTTTGACGCAAACCGGAAGGTCCTGCTCGCACGCTGGTGGGAGGCACTGGAACGAGTGCGCAAGACGGGAAAGGTTTCAGGTACCGGTCGCGAGCGTCAAATTGCCAGCTCGTATCTGCTGCTCCGAACCGGGTGGGAGCCCGAGCGGATAACGCCCGTCATCGCCCGCAGCCAGCTCGGTGACGAACTCTACAATCTGCTTTATGAGAAACACCACAATAAATAATCAACAGAAATTGCTCCAGGTAATTCATGCAAGACTATAGCGCGGAAGATATCCAAGTCTTACGGGGCTTGGAAGCCGTGCGCAAACGTCCCGGCATGTACGTCGGCAACACGAGCGAGCGCGGGCTGCATCAGCTCGTCTACGAAGTCGTCGACAACTCGGTCGACGAGGCTCTCGCCGGCTATGCCACCGAGATCACGGTGGTGCTCGGCATGGACGGATCGTGTTTCGTTGAGGATAACGGACGCGGCATTCCGGTCGACATCCACGCCGAAGAACACATGCCGGCCGTCGAAGTTGCCATGACGATGCTGCATGCCGGCGGCAAGTTCGGCAAAGGCGGCTACAAAGTTTCCGGCGGCTTGCACGGAGTGGGCGTTTCGGTCGTCAACGCGCTTTCAAAAGAGATGGTCACCCGCGTTAAGCGCGACGGCATTCAGTACGAAATCAAGTTCGAGCGCGGCGAGACGGTTCGCAAGCTGAAAAAACTCGGTCCGGCGCAAGGCACCGGAACGACGCAGTGGTTCTTGCCGGACCCGGAAGTTTTTGAAACCACGAAGTTCAGCACGGAAATTTTGCAGCGCCGGTTGCGCGAGCTCGCGTTCCTGAATCAAGGGTTGCGAATCGAGCTGCGCGACGAACGCGTCGAGCCGCCGAAGGTTCGCGTATACCACTACGAGGGCGGCATCGTCAGCTTCGTCGAGTATCTGAATGAGAACAAGGACGCCATCTGCCCGGTGATCGCAACGCACGGCGAACGCGACGGCGTAGTCGTCGAAGTTGCGATGCAGTACGTCGAGGCGTACAACGAGCTGGTTCTCTCGTTCGCAAACAACATCAACACCAGCGAAGGCGGGATGCATCTTACCGGGTTCCGCACCGCCGTCACGAACGCGGTGAACAGCTATGCGCGTAAGCGCGGCATGCTCAAAGAGAACGAGAGTTCGCTCTCGACGGACGATTGCGTGGAAGGTTTGACCGCGGTCGTTTCGATCAAGCTGCAAGAGCCGCAATTCGAGGGTCAGACGAAGACGAAACTCGGCAACGCCAGAGTGCGACCGATCGTCCATGGCCTCGTCGGCGAGCGGTTGGAATTCTTTTTCGAAGAGAATCCGAAATTCGCGCGTGCGATCGTCGATAAGTGCATGCAGGCTTCGCGCGCGCGCGAGGCCGCGAAGAAAGCGCGCGATCTCTCGCGCCGCAAGAACGCGCTCGACGGTTCCGGATTACCGGGCAAGTTGGTGGATTGCAAGAACACTGATCCGGCGAAGAGCGAAATCTTTCTCGTCGAAGGCGATTCGGCCGGCGGTACCGCCAAGGGCGGGCGCGATCCCAACAGCCAAGCGATTCTTCCGCTGCGAGGCAAGATTCTCAACGTCGAGAAGGCGCGTCTCGACAAAGTGCTCTCGAATGAAGAGATTCGCACGATGATCACCGCGCTTGGAACGGGATTCGGGGACGAGTTCAATTCCGAGAAGGTGCGTTATCACAAGATCATCATCATGACCGATGCCGACGTCGACGGCTCGCACATCCGCACGCTGCTGCTCACGTTCTTCTATCGAGAGATGAAGGGCCTGATCAACGATGGTCGCGTGTTCATCGCGCAGCCGCCGCTGTATGGCGTGAAGCGCGGCAAGTCGGTAACGTATCTCTACGATGAAAGCGAGTTCAAGGCGTTCTTTTCGAAGAACGACTCCGGCGAATACAGCGTGCAGCAATACAAAGGCTTAGGCGAAATGGACGCTGACCAACTTGCCGAAACGACGATGGAAGCCGGCAAACGCCGCCTCTTGCAAGTAAAGCTCGGCGATTTTGACGGCGACGAAGAAGAAGTGGAACGCACGTTCGTCACCTTGATGGGCGACAAGGTTGAGCCGCGCAAATTATTCATTCAAGAAAACGCGCGTTACGTCACCAATTTGGATCTGTAAAGTCCCAGCCGTTTCCCAGCAGCGCTAAAGTCTTTCAGCGCCCGCGCGCTGAAAAGAACGCCGTATGATCCCGGCTTCCTTACCGGGGGCGCCGACGCACGTTCGGCCTGCTGCGACCCGCTGGAGAACAGTCGCAATTACGGCTGCCGCAATCGTGCTGGCGGCGGGCGTCTGTTTCTTTGCGCGTGGCCCCTTGCTGTGTGGGGCGCTTCGGGGA